>JAEUSG010000274.1 GCA_016788315.1 Fibrobacterota bacterium
GTGAAGACCCATTGTCTATGAGCTACCGGCTGAATTATCTCCGCTGTTAAACGCCTGCCGAGAATTATCGACCTCTTCTTATCGCAACTTGGACAACAACTGCGCTGTTTACAGGAGAATGCCACAAACTTCTCGTCACCAATAGGCGGTATTCTAGGTCTCTTTATTATGGGTGAGTATTTATCTGTACCCGCTTCGGTCGGCTTTATTGCACTGTTTGGTATAGCTGTACAAAATGGTCTGGTTCTTGTTTCATATATTAACCAGCTGCGTGAAGAGGGAAAGCCAACCTTTCAAGCAATTACCGAAGCATCTATCTTGCGTTTACGACCCGTTTTGATGACCGCGTTGACCACGATACTTGGACTCGTTCCTCTTCTGCTTTCAAAAGGTATGGGTTCTGAAGTGCAGCGTCCGTTGGCTGTAGTTGTGGTATTTGGTTTGATTTCCTCGACATTTCTTACACTTATATTAATACCAGTACTTTATGAATGGTTTGCTCCTAAACTCGCTATGGACACTCAGCAAAAAACTAATTGAAAGGAATAAAAATGAAAAAGATTGAAGCATATATTAAAACGCATCAATTAAATGAAGTTATCGAACGACTTCATTTGATTATGGGGCTGACAGGTGTTAGTGTTGTTGATATTAAGGGTTTTGGAAGAACACGAGGAACTAATGAACAGGTTCAAATTGAGGATAATTCAATCAACTGGATTCCTCATGTAAAATTAGAGATTTTTTGTTCTAATGAAATTAAAGATAAAGTTATAAAAGCGATTTTAGAAGGAGCACATACCGGTCTTCGTGCTGATGGAAAAATTTACGTTTCTTCGGTTGAAGAGGCAATTCGCATAAGCACAAAAGAGAGTGGAATTGCTGCGATTTGAAGCTTTATGAAGTTTTTAACAGTCATTATGGGACTCCTCGCTGGTTTGTTGTTTGGCTTAGCAACTCCAATAAGTAAGTCCCTGCTGGTTTCATTAAATAGCTTTCAGTTAGCGGGGCTATTGTATTTGGGTGCGGCGTTAACCTTTATGCCGCACTTTATAAAATCAAGCTTAAAACAGAAACAATATATGCGGTCTTCAGCTGTTGTCAAAAAAATTGGTGGGATTATTGTTTTTGGCGGAATAATTGGACCGCTTTTTCTTTTACTTGGTCTAAAAAATGCTAACTCATCATCTGTTTCCATCTGGCTGAATATGGAGTTGGTGGCAACAGCATTACTGGGAGCCTTCTTCTTCCGAGAACACCTTGGTAGACTTGGCATTGTTGGCTTACTACTGACAATAGGAGCTGGTGTTGTTGTCTCATTTCAGGAGACACATAGTGGCTGGATTGCAGGTGGGTTTATATTTCTTGCCTGTATCTCATGGGGAATTGACAATCAACTTACGGCAACGATTGATAATGTCACACCACAATCAATAACATTTATTAAAGGAGTTACTGGTGGATTGATAAATCTTGTTATAGGAATGATAATAAGCGAAAACAGAACTATTGATCTAAAAATATTGTCAACAGCACTTCTTACAGGCGTTTTTGCATATGGGATAAGCATTGTCCTGTATGTGACTTCTGCACAGAATTTAGGTGCAACTCGCAGCCAGGTTTTATTCAGTACCGCACCGTTCTGGGGAATATTGATTTCATCTCTTTATCTGGGTGAAACTATCGGTGTGAATGTTGTCTTGGCAATGATGTTGTTACTTATAGGTATTGTATTGACGCATGTTGCATCACATGGTCATGAGCATAAACATTATGCTGCTGTTCATATGCATTTGCATAGTCATGGCGATGGACACCATCAGCATAGTCATGAGGGAGGTGAAGATGTAAACGAAAGACATTTTCATGAACATACTCATTCCGATATTTGGCATAGTCACGCACATTATCCAGATTTGCACCATCGACATATTCATAAAGATGTAGTAAAATAAAATGAGCCTAAATCCGACTGGAGAGCCACGATTGAGCAGTTGTTGATATTAGTTCAAATGCCACTTGTGAGCCATCAGCTTCGCCCTTTTCAAAATCATTTTCAGATTTACCCATCTGATTTGTAACAAAGGCAAAACAGATAACCGGCTTTTTTCTGGCTTCGGAAAAGGCGTAAAGGGCTGCGGCCTCCATTTCAACAGCAAGAATTCCCTCTGCCCGAGCCGCTGCAATTGCTAATTCTGTTTCACGGAAAGGAGCATCTGTTGTCCAGGTGGAACCTGCATAAACAGGAAGCGACATGTTGGAGAAAGTTGATTTTAAAATTTTCAGTAAGTCAGATGAAATGGATGAATAATTTGAAGGAGGCAAATAATGGTAACTTGTTCCTTCATCTCTTAGCGCGCGTTCAATCAAGATAAAATATGGCGGATTTTGTTTAGGTACAATTTGACCAGATGACGTAATACTGATAAGCAGTTCACAGCCGGACGCAAAGAGTTCTTCAGCCACAAGAACTGCAAAAGAGGAACCGACGACACAGCCAACAACACCAAAAGAAATCTCTTCATGTTCAAAATTGTAAAGCTGAGTATGATAACAAGCCCATGATGCATTCAGATGGCCTCGTCCAGACGAAATCAAGTTGCGTACTATATCACCATCAGGGTCTAAGATACAAATCGAAGGCAATTTAATATCGGCAATGCTCTTTTGTTGTCTAGCTTCACGTAGCATGTTCTCCGGCTTAAATTCAGAATCATGGTCATATGCTTTTGACCGGAGAATAGGTGGTTGATTAAGAATATCCGGCATTTAAAATGAAATAACCTTATCAGCCCACTCAACCATTTTGACACAATCAATCATAGTGGAGAGGGGGCAAGTTTCGGAACCACTCAACTGTCTGGACTTTAGACAAGTGCCGCAAGCCAGGATGGTACCACCCACAGTGATGAAAGCTGCAAGTTGTTCTGCTACATTGAATTTATCGTGTGTAAGAGATTCACATTCGACCGCTTCACCCATAAGGAAGACCTTTACCTCATGCCCGCTTTTTTTTGCAGATACTGCAAAACGGAAACAGTTCCACGCTTTTTCGAGTTCTTTTGTTTCTAGGATGATGCCGATTTTCATGCAGATTCTCCTTTTATAAAAATGATACCATAATGATAGGGTGGCAAATCTATTTCTTTAATTACTTGAAGATCCGCTTCTTGTCCCCATGCGACAATTTGGCCAGGTTTGGGGCGGATATCCATTGTTGGGCCACGTGGGGTTTCTCTATATTGCCAGTGGATTGCTCCTATCCGCCCGTTTGGAGAGAGGAGAGCTGCTGTTCGTCTAAGTAAAGCCACCGGTTCTTCGCAATGAAGGATGTTGAAGAGTGCGGCATAGTCAACTTTACCGGCTAGCTCCCTGAGTGCTGGAACTCTTTCAGGAGCTGACAAATCGGCCTCTATGAGTTCGATATTTGTTAATTGTTCATCCGCAGCCTTCTGTGAGCATTCTTTCAGCATAGAAGGCTCGATGTCCATCCCTATAGCTTTAGCATTTACAATCCGGCTGGCTGGAAGGAGAAATGTTCCATATCCGCAACCGATATCGAGAAAAGTGGCAGTGTTTGAAAGAACATCCATCTTCTGAAGTATCTCTTCAGGAGAGAAGAAAGTAGTCCACATGGTTTCGTCAGGCATTCCTGAATCACGATATTTCATTAACTTTTATCTCCTCATGTTTCTGAAAAGATGCACGAAATTTCAAAGCAACGTTTACAAGTGCAATCATAACAGGAACCTCTATTAAAGGTCCGATAACAGCGGCGAATGCTTCCTGCGAAGCAATACCGAATACCCCTACAGCAACAGCAATAGCTAGCTCGAAGTTGTTGCTGGCTGCAGTGAAGGAGAGGCTTACTGCTTCACCGTAAGGAATACGAAGTTTTCTTGTAATTAGCATTGAACTGAAAAACATGATAAGAAAATAGACAGAAAGGGGAATTGCAACAAGTATAACATCAGCTGGATTTGTGATGATTGTTTTTCCCTGATAAATAAACATAATTACAATTGTAAAGAGAAGTGCAACTAACGCAATAGGACCTATTCGGGGTATAAATTCATTTGTATACCAGTCGCTTCCCTTAATTGGTTCGAGAATCATTCTTGTGAGAAACCCGGCTGCAAAAGGAATGCCAAGATAAATGGTTACACTTACCGCAATTTGTTTCATGGAAATATTTACAACATAACCTGTAAGACCAAAGAGTGGTGGAAGAACTGTGACAAAGATCCAGGCATAAAGTGCAAAGAAGAAAACCTGAAAGAGCGAATTGAATGCAACAAGTGCAGCAGCATATTCGTTGTTACCATCAGCAAGGCTATTCCAGACAATTACCATGGCAATACATCGAGCAAGTCCTATAATGATTACACCAGTCATAAGATGTGATGAGTTGTGTAGAAAAATCAAGGCCAGTGCAAACATTAGGAGTGGGCCGAAAATCCAGTTCTGAAAGAGCGAAAAGAGAAGAGCTTTGCGATCTTTAAATACTCCACCAATTTTACGGTAGTTTACTTTAGCTAAGGGTGGATACATCATAACAATAAGGCCGATAGCAATTGGTATAGAGGTTGTACCGACACTTAGTTGTGATAATCCATTTGATAGGTTAGGGAAAAGCCAGCCAAGTGCAAGCCCGATGCCCATTGCGATAAAAATCCAGAGGGTTAAATAACTGTCAAGAAAAGAGAGTTTCTTCTTCATGATAATGCTCCAGGAAGTTTTGAAATGTAATCGCGTATTTCATCACGAACTCTCCTGTAATGGCTTAAAGCTTCTTCTTCGGAGCCTGCATTTTTTGCAAGTTTTGGCGGATCGTCGAAACCCTTATGTACGACTTTTGCTTTACCAGGAAAAAGAGGGCAGTTTTCGTCGGCATGCCCGCAAACTGTAATAACAAAGTCGAACTGAATGTTCATTAAATCACGAACGTTTTTGGATGTATGACTTGAAATGTCAACACCCGCTTCATTCATCACTTTTACTGCGTTTTGGTTGAGTCCATGTGTTTCAATCCCGGCTGAATAGGCTTCAATCACATCACCTTTGAGATGTCTTGCCCACCCTTCAGCCATCTGGCTGCGGCATGAGTTACCTGTGCAGAGAAAGAGAATATTTAATTTTTTTTCTAACACTTTTTCCCTCCAATCGGTTTTGGAATTTTAGTACCGCAGCAGGAACCATTTTTACATTTGCAGTCGATGTGTTTTGAAACCCATGTAAGAATTTCTTTCACTGCCGGTGTAGCTTCTTTTGTTGCGATACGGTAATAAACCCACTTGTCATCCTTCCGGCTTTCTATAATACCTGCTGCTTTTAGAATGCTCATATGCTTTGAAACAGTTGAAGGGGCAAGTTTAAGAAAGTCAACAATCTGACAGACACAAAATTCACCGTGTTTCAGAAGCATTAATGCCTTTACTCTGTTTGGGTCAGAAAATGCTTTAGCAATTTCAATGATTTCTTTCATGACTACTCCTATGATTTCATATTTCGACACATGACGAAATATAATAAAAGTAATATTTTTTCCAAAGCGAAAAAATGGAGGGGAGAAAGACAGAAAATTACATACGTCCCCCCTTTTTTGCTCTGAAAAAAGGGGGGCAAGGGGGGTTCTAATTTAGAATAGTCTCAAATTATGCACAAGCGTCATATAAACACCGGCACCAAAGAAAATCAGTGCCATAATCCTTCGAATCCATATTTCTATGGATGTAAGACGACTAAATACTTTACCGACAGCTTTCATACTTACAGCCATTAAAATTGCGAATAGTATGACGGGGACAGCAGTTCCTATGCCGTAAATAGATGGCATTATAAATGTTGAAGAATTTCGAACAGCAATTGGAATCAGACTTCCGAAAAAGAATGCAGCTGATACAGGGCAGAATGTAAGAGCAAAAAGTAAACCAAGAATCAATGCTCCCCAAATACCAGCCTTGTCGACTTTATTCTTAAGTTTTTCGGAAAAAGCTCCCGAACCAGTTCTGAAGTCAAGTAAGCCAAAAAGTACCAGCCCTGTAATTATAAGCAGTGGACCCATAATAAGATTCATGTTACTTTGAAGAAACATTGAGAGAAGGGGAATAGATAGAAGGCTTTTTGTAACAATAAATCCCACAGCAGTATAGGAAATTACTCTTCCAATAGTGTAAAGTAGGCCTGCCGTTAAAATACCTCTACCCGTGCCAGCTTTTCGGCCAACGTATGAAATTGCTGCAATATTTGTGGCTAGCGGACATGGACTAATGGAAGTTGTAACTCCAAGTGTAAGCGCTACCCAATAATCGATAAAGAGTGATTCCATTATTTACCTTATGATTTTATAAACGTCTTAATCTCACTTGTAATATATGCTTTGAATACCTCATCCTGACCGATTAGATCCCATATTTTATCTAGATTCTTCCATTTTTTCTGCACACTTTTTTCCATAGAAGAGACAATTACAGCCTTGGTGTAAAGACCATATTCGTCGATAAAGTGTTTGTTTTGCGGTTCGTCAATATTGATAGCTTTAAAAACAATATTTCCATTTTTAAGTTCATCAGCAAAATTCTGATCAAGAGATGCTTTGGTTGTGTTTTCGAGATAAATACAGGATCTGCATCGCTGATTTGTGAGGAAGTAATAAACAACCAGATGGTTATCAAGCTGTTTCTGTACTGATGCTGATTCAGTGGTTTGGGGAGTTGATGATTTTGGCGGTTCGTTTTTTTTGGCACAGGACAAAACAGCAAAAAGTAAAACCAGACAAACTGTGATAAATTTGTAGATAGATGTTTTCATTATGCAATCACTTTCTTTATTTCTTCAACAGATGGAACTTTTCCTGACATCTTAACAACACCGTCAACTGCCAATGCCGGAACGATCATAACTCCAAAATCAAGAATTTCATTTATCTCTGTTACTTTTGACAATTCATAACCATTGCCCAATTCTTTAACAGCCATTTCAGTGGCTTTGTAAAGTTTTTCACATTTTGAACAACCTGTTCCTAAAACTTGAATTTTTTTCATTTGTTTCAATCCTTTTATAATAGAGCGTTAAATAAAAATCCTACTAGCATTATACCTATCCCCAGTATTCCGACAAATGTTGCAATGAGTCTAGGTTTAAGCACCTTTCTTAAAATTACCAATTCAGGTAAAGATAATCCAATAACGGCCATCATAAAGGCCAGTACCGTACCAAGTGCTGCACCTTTTGCAAGCAGAGCCTCAACTACGGGAATTATCCCAGCAGCATTCGAATACATTGGAATACCTATAAGAACTGCCAATGGAACAGACCACCAGGCATGCGCTCCCATAATTTTAGCCATAAGCCCTTCAGGTACAAAACCGTGTATGGCAGCACCGACCAAAATTCCTGCAATAATATATGGCCATACTTTCAATACAATATCTTTAACAGCTTGACGGCCATAATCAATGCGATCAATCCAGGAAAGCGTCACTTCAGGTAAAGATGTAGAGTTCATGCGGATATTGTAAACCCAATCTTCTACATGTTTTTCAAGGTTAAGTTTTCCGATAATGATACCAGACAGTAAAGCTATTGAAAGACCAGTGAAGAGATATATCAAAGCTATTTTCCATCCGAAAAGGCCGAATAGCAGAACAAGGGCAATTTCGTTAACCATAGGTGCAGATATTAGAAATGAGAAAGTAACACCAAGAGGCACACCAGCTTGAACGAAGCCTATAAATAGTGGAACAGCAGAGCAGGAACAGAATGGGGTAACAACTCCAAGTAATGCAGCCAGGATATTACCGATAATTGATTTTTTACCTGCAAGTATCTTGCGGGTTCTTTCGGGAGTGAAGAAAGAGCGGACAATTCCGATTGCAAAAACAATCAGAGTTAACAGCATTATGACTTTAGGAGTGTCGTAAAGGAAAAAAGAGACTGCTTCGCCAAGGTGTGAACTGGGAACAAGTCCAAAGATCTTGAAGGTGATAGATTCTGCGAATGATTTAAGACGACCATAGATCAAAATCCATACGATTAAGAGAGCAATGAGAAATAAGATTTGGTTTTTTAGAGAAAAGGATTTTGAGGAATTCATAAAACCGTTTCCAAATGTGCTTTTGCAGTGGCTTGAAGTGATTTGTCAACACAACCTAGAAAACCGGCTACGCATTTCATTTTCAAACGATAAAAAACCATTGTACCACGCCGGTCACATTCCAAAACACCTGCATTTTTCATAAGGGAAAGATGTTTGGAAACGGTAGTCTGGTCAGCGTCAATTTTATCAAGCAGTTCACAGACGCAGTGCTCACGTTCGGATAAATACTCAATAATGGATAAACGTGTAGGATGAGCTAAAGCCTTAAAGATGTTGGCACGTGCAGCAAGTTTAGCAGGGTTTATGTTCTTTTTCATTAAAACCTCTTTCAATATATGGTAATATGGCCATATTGGAATATATAAAACTTTCTTAATGTTTTCAATGTGATGTTCTTATATTTCATTATTGTTATGAAAAAAGCGATTATAAATTCTGCAAAGTGCCAGGCATGCGACCCCTGCTTAGTTATTGAGGAGTGTTTCAGGCGGGCGCCGTTCCGAGAGTCAAAACGGGAAAAACCGTGGATAGACTTTTATAAATGTTCAGGCTGTATGAAGTGCAAGCGGATATGCCCGCATGGAGCGGTTGATGAAGTTATTCAGCCCTGTAACGGCAAAGGCAAAATGGGTTGGTGATTTATATGCTTAACACGTTATTTTATCAGAATGATTGGTTTTGAAGCAACCTCTTTTTTCCCGGAGTATAATTTTACAAAATAAATTCCTGAAGGCACTGCACTTGCATGCCAAGTGAAGGAATTTGTGTTTGCAGGTTTATGGCTATTAATTAATTCGCCATTGGATTTAAATATTTTAACAACAATGTTGTTGCCCCGTGAAAAAGAGATATTAATAGCAGGATTAAATGGGTTTGGATAACAGTTCAGAGAGTATGCATCTTTACCAGTTACACTTTTGATAACTCCTGTACCCATTTTAAATCCGGGAGAAGTTCCAAGGCGGAATTCTTCAATATTTGTTGCACCATCAAAATCCGAATCATCAGAAGTATCTGCTGCCAGATTCTTATTCAGTCCATAATAGTTTTCAAAATTATTTGGCATCCCATCTCCATCATCGTCGCCATGCAGAACATCCATATAATGATGCGTTAGGTTCAATCCTACCATAGGGTGCATCATATAATCTTTACTTGGTTTATTGTGCAGATAATTTGTCAATGAGGGAATACTGTCAACAACACGTTTTGTTTCAGAATTTGGTAACCTCAGATTTATCAATTCCCATGCCTTTACAGCTGAATATTCATCCGGGAGAAGAGCGTAGCCACTGCCATAAGGCCAATCCATTGCACAATAACCCACACTCGATACCCAACTTATAGTATCGGTCAGAATATATTTATTGATGAAATTAATTGGATCGGCAAGGGTAAGCGATACACCGGATTTAACAGTATCAAAGGTGAAAAGGTTTTCACCATTTCTAGAACCAACCTGAGCAGTATACGATAAAGGTTCTATACAAAAACAATGATAAGTTATTGCACTCGTTCCTCTTGCTGCTTCAGACGGAAGCGAACCGTCAACAGTTGATATCTGGCAATAGATCATTTTCTTATACTTTCTTACACACGATTCGTAAAGAAGCGTATCTTCAAGCAGATAAGCTCCTGCTATTCGGTTAAAGAGCCACCAGGAACCCCAATTGTGACATTCAAAGGCTGGGCCAGTATCGTAATCAAGATATGCACGACACCAGTCGAGGAGTTTTGTTCGATCAATTTCGCTCCATCCGGAATAATTATATAAAAGATCAGCAGCTAGCCAGAACTGAGGAAGAGATGAATTAATCAGGAGTTCACTAGTTTCCGTAGTTGGAGGCAGAGTAAAATTTACCCATGTATTGAATATTTCAATGGCCCTGTCTGCATAATGTGAGCTATCTGTCAATGAATAAGCCAGAGCAAGATAATAGAGCCTAATTCCGGCATTACGAAGCGTTGAGACAAGAGGTCTGTCGTCATACAAATTGCTTGTTGCGGGAGTGGCAATGGTATCGGTAAATGCAGTATCGGCTACTAAAAGAAATTCGTCGTAATGAAGAGACTCCCGGACTACTGGACTCGATAATGCTTCTTTTAAAGCTCCAATTTCATATTCCCTTAACATCATTCCGGGATGGCTAAATTCTATTGCCGAACAAATGGAGAGTAATCCAAGTAAGATCACAAAAAGTTGAACTTTTTTCATATATCATCTCCTCGTGTAAAAATTTCCTTAGAAGTGTTCATTTTAAGAGGTGCATCCATCTTGATAATATGTTCTTCACTTGAAGAAGTTGTGGTTATACGAAAAACAGTTTCCGCCATTTGCTCATATTGTCTGTCAAGATATGGTAAAGGGAAGCCAACATTATCGGCAGATCCATCATTGGCAAATGCAGCAAGCTGAATGTCTCCTGGAACTGAAAAGCCAATGGCGTCCAGAACATTTTTGAGTAACAACGCTTCATTATGTTGACCAACAGCTATGGCGTCTATATTGTTATTAACGATCCACTGTTTTATTTGTCCGATTGTTTCCAGTCCGGAACCAACAAATAAAGAATGGAATGATATACCATTACTTCTAGCTTCTTCATTCATTCCTTTTTGGCGCAGCTTAAAGTGATATTGCTCTTTAAAAGAACAAAAGTAACCAATATTTTTACACTTTTTTTTAACAAAATAGCGTGTAATTACACGACCCATTTCTACTTCACTTGGATAGATATTGTAGCCGGAAAAACCTTCGATGCGTTTCGAAATAACAATAAGTTTTGAGGAATACTGAGCCAATTTTTCAGGATAAACACTCAGAATTTCATTTTCTTCCCAGCTGGGATTAAATATGATTCTTTTGTATGCTGGATTGGCAAAATGCAAAAATTCATCGTTATTATTATAATCGGCAATGATTAGTTTTAGGTTAATACCTGCTTTATCATACTTAATATTCAAGGCTTCAATAAACGGATGAAGATATTTCATTGTTTGCATTACAAACGCTACTGTATCACCAGCGGTAAGGGGTGCGGAGAGATCCGCTTTAACAAAAGATCCACTACCCTGTCGTCTTTGCACCAGATTTTTATCTTCGAACATTTTTAAAACACGAACGGCTGTCATTCGACTGGTAGAATATTTATCGCATATCTCTTTTTCAGTAACGAAACGATCACCCTGTTTGTACACACCTCTATTTAGCGAAAAGAGGAGCTCATCGAAGATAAACTGGTATTTTGGGGCCTCTTTTGTAGACATAAGTTATATATACATTAAATAATATGACATGTCAACTTATATTTACTTATATTTCCCTCGCAATACTGATTTTTTTCCGCCAATGCCGGGCCACTTAATTATTGTAAAGCCGGCAGCAGTTAGATTATTAACAACATCTCTCGCAACTGTGAATGTAGTGCAGGTACCTTGAGGTTTGGTTTTCTTTCCAACAGCAATCATCAGTTCTTCGCGCCACATTTCAGGATTTGCTTTTGGGCCGTGACCATCTAGAAACCAACATTCGCAAGGTGTCTCAAGAGAATTTAGCATATCAAGTGCTTCGCCAATGAACAGTTTGAGGTTAATTTTTCCGAAAGCGGAATGAATCTCCATTGTGTGCCATCCGGGGGACTCTAAACTGAGCTTTTTATATTCATTAATAAGTAAATCAATAGCAGTACCGGTTTGAATTTCAAAAGGCTTAAGAATTTCAGCCATTCTGGATGCTGTAATGGGAAATAACTCAACAGAATAGAAATCAATGATGAGATTTTTCAGGCCGCTTTTATCCAGCAAGGAGGTAAGTGCAACCACATTTCGTCCGGTTCCGAATCCCAATTCACCAATTGATAATGTCTTTGTGCCGGTAGTCTGTTCAGAAAGCCGTTTTAAAATGTTATTACCTTCAAAATGAATATAATTAGCCTCTTCAACGGCGTTAACAATGTCAAAGTAGCGGTCATTGTAATGTTCATTAATCAAATAGGCTGGAATATCAGCGAAAGATTTGTCAAATGGGTTCATTGGTAAGAAAATAAAGCATACTGAACCGTGAAATGCACTATTTTGATGTGTACACTAAAAAAGGGAAAATAATGACGCACAGATTTGATCTGAAACATATTCATAAGCTTGACAACCCAAAAAGAAAGAGCCTGCTCCCACCGGATAAGGTATTGGAGATGATAGGACTTAAAGATGGTGAGACATTTCTTGATGTTGGTGCCGGAATAGGTTTCTTTTCAATTCCCGCTTCAGCAGTTGTAGGAAACAGCGGAAAAGTTTTTGCTGTGGATATTCAGCCGGAAATGCTTGACGAATTGGGCAAAAGGATTCCTGCAAATGTTACTAATATCCAACTGATACAGTCGGACGATGCGGGGCTTGGTGCTTTCAATGAGCTTTCTGATAAGGCGATACTCTCTCTAGTGCTCCACGAGATCGAAAAGCAGGAACCTTTTCTTAAAGAGATTCATGATAGACTGAATATTGGTGGAACTCTTACTATAATAGAGTGGCTTAAAAAAGAGACAGAAATTGGTCCACCGGTAGAAGAGCGGATGACGGTTGATGACATAGATAAATTGATGGAAAAAGTTGGTTTTTCAGGGTTTAAGAGCATCATTTTTTCTGATACTTTTCAGGTTATAACAGGACAAAAAGTATAGTAATCCTACGATTCGAATAAATGGACATTTCTAACATTGATCTCAGAATCGGTATAAAAACTGCAATAAGAGGCAAAGATTATTTCAGTCGTGGACTTGTTCATCAGGTCGGGACAGATGGAAATGTAGTCTCTTTCAAGGTACATGGCAGTTCGGTATATGACACAAATATTCTACTAGACGATTCTCATTCTAAAATAATTCATGCAAACTGTTCCTGTCCCATTGGTGAATTATGTAAACATATTTTTGCCTGTGCATTGTATTTGGAAAAACGTGACGATAAAAGTGCAGCCACTCAGAAAATTAAACATGTTGATGAGTCAGATTTAGTTGTAAAGCAACTGCGTGAAGCAAATTTATTTAGACAAATTCAAAACCAGTTCAGACAGTATCGTATTCCACAGGAAATGATAGAAAAGTTCATAGTGGACCCACGAAATACCGTTGATAAGCTGCTTTCGACAATTTACGAAAAGGATGGGCGCAGGTATCTCAAAAGCTTTTTGTCAGCATTTGATTCAATGATCTCTTACAGGTTTCAGATCTTATCTGCCTGGATGAAAAAGTCAGTTAAAGAATGGGAAGAAGTAAATATCACTCCTGAAATACTTGAAAAAGAACGAAAAGAGACATTATTAGAAAATGGAGTGTATAAGTATAAATCATTCATCAGTGATATTTCATTCCGTAAAAATACACATGATGACAGCGGGATTGAATTAAGTGAACTCAATATAGCAATACTTGTAAAAGATGGCCATATTTCTTACAGAGAGAATGATCTTTTTAACAAATCCTTTTCAATTTCCCTGTTTTTAAAGACAGCTGAAAAAAAATATGTAAAGATTGAAGATCCCTCTTCTTTGTTTGAATCGCTTCTGAAGTCCGGAATTGTAAGGTGTGCCAGAAATAATTATCGTGTTCCAATTGAAGGTTTGGCATATAATACGCTTTTGATAAGAATCTTGACATTATTCTCAACCAATGGAGTATCGAAATATTCATATTCAGGTGGAAATAATGTTTTTCTGGGCACTTCCAATGAGCTTTACGAACTATGCAGTATAGGTGTTGTCTGTTTCTTAGATGAAAAAATGCACATAATGGCGGTAAGTGATCAGCATGCGAAGATAAAAATAAAATTGTCCTTCAAAAATAATAGCTGTGAACTATCTTCAGGACTATGCATAAACGGTAGGGATATCTCTCTTGATAGGAAGGTAAGAGATAGATCGGTGCAAACTCTTCCCGGTCTTCCGCCGGTTCTTATTGTTGACAGAGTAATGTACCGCTTCTCGCATCCGCTTACTACGTCGTTATTTAATTCATTGGTTTCGGCAGTAAGAGATGTTCGTTCTCCACACGACTTGCAGAACTTTCATGAGACTGTTGTAATCAAGGCGAATGAAATCTTCGAAATTGAATTTGACTCAAGCTATACAAAAACACTAGGCAAAGCAGAAGCATTCAAACTTAAAGCTTCGTTTGAAGTTGATAAGTCTAATAAGCCTGTTGTTAAACTTGCTTTTGATTATGATGGTAAAATACACCCGCCAATACTTAACAATATTGTTAATGAAACATTCGATATAGACAGGGAAACAAAGACAGCATATAGAGATTATTACAAGGAACACAGGGCAATAGAAAAGATAACAGAGGCCTTCGGTTTAAATATTGATGGAGATTTTGTATTAAAAGAGAACAAGGAACTTGCAGCTGCTGAAATAGCAGCTATTGCCTCTTCTGCTTTGCCCAATGTTGATCAGGTTCATATAAGCGATGATTTTCTTGCAGCAATAAATTCGGTAAGACCTTCTGTCTCAATAAATGTTGAACCCAGTGGAATTGACTATCTTGAAGTATCGTTCTCATTAGGTGAAGGTATTGAATCGAGTGAACTGCCATTAATCATGAATGCGCTTCAAAGCGGTCAAAAAGCGTATAAACTGAAAAGCGGTCTCGTTTTGTTGTTGAATCAGGAAGATTTCAAAGAAATTTTTGCAATACTGGACGCGCTTGAAGGGAGAAAGGGCTTTTCGGAAGGTAAACCGGTTCGGCTTAGCCGTGCGGATATGCTGTATATCGCAAGCCGCCTTGATGATGAATCTAATGTTTTACCTCAAGCGTTGCGTAATGAGATTGAACAGCGACTCGAATCTTTCAATTCCTACGAACCGCCTCCAACACCTCCTTTACTTACAGGTGCTTTGAGAGGGTATCAGCAGACGGGCTTTCACTGGTTAGACAAAATGACCGCCCATGGCTTTAATGCAATTCTTGCAGATGACATGGGTCTTGGAAAAACAGTTCAAACTATTACACTTTTACTGAAGCATTATGCTAATTCAAAACCGAAAGATATATTGCCATCGCTTATTGTGTGTCCGGCAACACTCGTCTATAACTGGATGGCGGAGTTCAGCAAATTTGCCCCTTCTCTCAAAACCGCCGCACTTTACGGCAATAAAAGTGACAGAGATGAACTCCTAAAAAAAGGGGGGTATCAGGTTTTTGTTACCAGCTATAATGTAATGCAGCGGGATATTGATGAATTTTCTAGCAGAAAATTTCTATTTACCATTCTTGACGAAGCACATAAGATAAAAAATCGTTCAACTCAAACATTCAAAAGCTGTAGATTGATAAAGGCAGATCACAAACTGGCTTTAACTGGTACTCCTGTTGAGAATAGAACAGAAGATCTCTTTTCAATTTTCGAGTTCTTAGAACCGGGTTTTCTTTCTCTCTTTAAAAAGAGCGACGATGACGAGAAAAAGAGACAATTAGGGATAAGAAAACGGGTAACTCCGTTTATATTAAGAAGGATGAAGTCTCAGGTTCTGGATGATCTTCCAGGTAAATCTGAACAGGTGCTTATGTGTGAACTTAGCGATGCACAGAAAAAACTTTATTTGGCATTGCGTGAACAGGCAGCTTCAGAAGCGGCGGTGCTCATCAATGATAAAGGGATAGCTAGATCTAAAATACATATACTGGCACTGCTCACGCGGCTGAAACAATTATGCTGTCATCCGGCACTGCTTGACGATAAGAAAGGCAGTAAGGTTGCCTCTGCTAAACTTGATTTATTGGTCGAACTCCTAGAAGAAGTAAAAGAGGGTGGCCACAGAGCTCTTGTTTTCAGCCAGTTTACAAGTATGCTTGCAATTATTAAGCAGCATCTTGATGAGAATAATATCTCTTACCTTTACATGGATGGCACTACAAAAGACAGATTGCAATTGACTCAGAAATTCAATGCAGATCCAACAATTACCTGCTTTTTGATAAGTCTCAAAACCGGTGGTCATGGGCTTAATCTTACAGGGGCAGATACTGTTATCCATTATGATCAGTGGTGGAATCCAGCGGTGGAAGCACAGGCAACCGATAGAGCGCACCGTATTGGCCAAACAAAGGCTGTTACCGTTTACAAATTGATTTGCAAACAGACTATTGAAGAAAAGATTATGGAACTCCAGAATAAAAAACGTGAACTATTCACTGCACTTATTGATGACGATGCAACAACACTTGCACTTTCAGCGGAAGACATTACGGAACTGCTGCGAGCTTAAATAAGTTGATTATTTGTTTTCAAAGCAATATATCGCCCCTTCCTGATTGGTGGTGTAGTAAATCTTGCCATTTGCAATATATGGTGTGGAACAAATATTGGAAGCCATCTTGTAATACCAAACCACTTTAAGTTTTGTCTCATTGTTCTTTGGGATTTCGAAAGCATATACTCCCTGCGCTTTGTCTGCCCGTGGTATGCCTCCGGGCGGATTGTATGTTGAGGTTGAATATCCACCATGTCCGAATCCACAATAGCCATAGCCATTTGCCATGGAAATGAAACCGCATCCTGACAACACTCTGCCTCCGAAAGGAATGGGAATGCTCGAGAAATCACAGCCACCTATTGTATTGCCTGTTAGTCTGTCAATAAAATTTACGTCGCTTCCGTATGATCTGGTGAAGAGGTACTTGTCAGTTGCGCTTAACTTGTAAGCTGCTGTCACTTTTTTTCCGTAAACTGTATCGCCGGTAAAAACACTGGCAGCAATGATGCCCTGAATTGACGGACTGGTAGTATGGGCATATAGCATGGTGTCATAAATGCAATGAACGCTGTGATAGACCTCTGTTTCCCACAAGAGTCTGCCTGAGTCTGCGGTAACAGCAAATGCTTTACCATACTTACTTCGCCAGTTGAGTTGTGCATTTGAGGAATACGCCGAGATTATGAAAGGCTTTGTGGAAAGTGTACAGACAAGGATATGGCTTGGCACTATGCCCTGTGCGTCACTTATGGGACCAATTACCTTTTCCCATGATGTTTCTCCTGTTAACGCATTAATGCAATAAAGTGTTGCAGTATTTGAAGTTGTACCAGTGCTGCTGAAAAAGTATAATTTTCCATTGAATATCTGCGGTGAGTACTTTCCTCGGTTGTAAATAGTTCCTCCTACATTGCTCTTAATCCATACATCCTTGCCGTCACTTTGGTTAACGCAACGCAATGAACCGGTACGATCATCTAAATTTGTTCCTGTTTCATGGTAGTAAAGATATTCACCCCATGCAATCGGTGTTACTGACTCGGTGGCAAGATAGTAGCGTTTCCATATAAGTTCCCCTGTTTCTGAATTGACGCAATAAATCTGACCCTGCCGGTCTGTTGCAAAAAGTCGTCCATTCATCACAATGGGGCCTGTTTTGAATGTTCCCTCTGAAAAATAGCGCCACTTTAGTTTTAGTGGTGGTTTCAATATAGTGTCGTGGAATTGCCCTGAATTGTTCATGTCTGCATGAAACCTTGCCAGCTCTTCGGCAAAACACATGTTTACAATAAGGAATACGCAGATTGATACTATTGTTGTGTTCATCATTTCCCCTTATTTTGCAATTACAAGCTTAATGTTTCGAGTATTTTCTTTGCAAGAAAGTCTCAGCATATAAACTCCTGCGGAATGATTATCCGTAGTGTATTTTATTGAATGATACCCCTTTGTATAGATGCCTGAAGTTTTCCAAATGCACCTGCCCGATACGTTAAATACGGATAATTCGACATTCCCCCCTTTTAGAAGAGCAAATCTGATGTTTGTTGAAGGATTAAATGGATTGGGTGACACTTCTATTTTTCCACCAAACACAGATCCAATATTTTCTGCTCCGACATTTCCAGAGCCTTTACCAATGCCAAAAAGAACCTTTTCATAAGTGCCGAAAAAGAGGACATTATTCGAAACTGCAAAGCTGGTTGAAACCGTGTAGTTTTCCATTTTAAGTGTGTCCTGTCTCACGGTTTTTGTTTCAGGATTTACAAAAAAAATCCCTTTTGGATGATAGCTGCTGTGAAAAATAAACTGGTTGGCCGTTATCACAGGAGCGGAGTTGCTTCTGAGGAAGCGCATATATGAACCTGATACTCCGAATAGTTTTCCAAGAGTGAGTGGGTTGTAGCCCCAAATGTTGCTTACTACTTCTTCGTTAATTCCGACAGCAAAACCTGTTGTATTAAAATTGGAATTGTCGGGAAAAGATGCCGCTTTTTTACCAGAATCAACAGAAAGTGCTCTGGTGAAGTGGCCACACTCAGCTTCAGCAGAGTTTGTAAAAACGTAGCCGTTGACAATAACAGGTGAAGTTCGAGCTACAGAGCCGGGAACATACTCCCCATATTCTACAACCCTGTTTTTCCATAGAAGCACCACAGAATCACCGTAGTTGCGTAAAAGATATATGGCTTCATCGCGTGACGAAATGGCTATAAGTGTGTCGGAAATAGCAGCTGCCTCTTTTATATAGAAGTGTGTTTGGTAATCCCACGCTTTCGTACCATTTTTGTTCAGGCAGTACAACTTACCGTTAAAACATCCTACATATATTCGGCTAGATGTCATTTTTATTGGCGCTTGAATCTCCTTTTCTGATGCAATTGTATCTTCCACATCAAAGCGCCAAAGAAGTGAGCCAGTTTGTCGATCCAGAGCACGAACACTACCATCACGAAATGCGGTGTATACCATATCATTATCGATGGCAGGGGTCGAATATGCTGAGGAGCCTGAACTGTAGTTCCAAATGAGCTCTCCCTTTCTCCAGTCGATAGCAAGAATATTGCCGTTAATGCAGGCCGCTATAAGCGTGTCGCCGGACACTATTGGAGAGGCCAACATCATTGACTCCAAATCGAATCGCAGTACTGTGTCTATGCTCTTTTCATCAAAAACTACGTCGACATTCCTGCCGTAATTATCTTCTGTTGCCTGAAATTGTAGCCAATCAGCCGAACAGATGGCAAATAGGATGAGCCCAAATTGTATTATTTTCAGATATACCTCCTTCGTTATTGAAATTTTAATAAAAAGTATTCAGAATTGCTAATTGTTTTCAAAACGTTGCTTTATATTATCTTGAACTTATTAAACATTTTTGAAACGAATTGGTGTTATGAGCATTAAAAAGTGGAATAATTTGTATCTGGCTCTTCTTCTCGTATCAATATTACATGCAGATATAGTTTTTCAGGAGAATTTTGAGAATATTCTGGAAAAGGAATATTTGGATCGTATGACTTCTATTACCTATAAAATGGCTGAAAAGGGAAGATTTATCTCTTTTTCAACCAAAAAGGAAGTCAGTGTAAGTTTTCCGGTTAATTTTTATGAAATAGATAAATTACAGTTTGATTTTGAAATTGAGAGCATGGGACAGCAGAGTCAATCTGCTGATTCTATTTTTAACTCCTTATTGTTTTGCCAAATAAAAGATCGCAAAAACGTGGAATTGATAAGAATAGTTTTAAAAGAGACAAGGCATAACGAGTACGAGATTAATACCATTGCTGATGATGATGTCGTTTATAGAAAGAATGTACAATTTCCATTATATGAAAGATTTACCTTTTCAACCGAAAAGATGGGGGTTAAATCAGGTATTACGGATTCAATGGGCATTATTCGACTCGGTACCATTTTTGGGAGCAGGTTTTCAGACAATAAGGGGGTAACATTTTCATTTGGCAACATTATTGGTTCTCGCGGGATGGGTTCTCATAATCTTGAATATCCTGAGTTCTCAATAAAATATCTGGGAGATGGGAAGGTTGGAGGTAATGTGACTTTTGAAAAAGATGATAGCGTTGCTGTTATTGCGGTTTTTGATACTGCTGATAGTGACGAGAATGCAATTGTTCTGCACAACGTAAATCAGCCGGAATTTGTTTTCCCCTTTCCTTTTGACAATGGAGCGTACTCTTTTCGCTGTCGTACAATAAAAAGAGGCGGTTTACAAACATACTATTCTCCTTCAGTTAAAATTGATATTTCGGGGGAAGATTTGTTGCCGGATTTAATGCGGCTTGAAAAAGTCGCTGTTATTGATCCAATAAATGGTAGGGCAGTTGAAACGCTTGCAAGAAACAAACTCTATGAACTTCATGTTAAATGCAGTGAAATACGAGAGATGTTTGCCATGCTTTGGTTTCATCACAAAGAATTTTCGGGAGGTAATTACGACAACAGAGGAGGACTCTTCAACCGAAAATATAATTACACGTTCAATTTCTCGTCAGGAACAGAACCGATATTTTACGCCGCTGTTGAGAGCGATAAACACAGAAGTTTACGTGCTGATGGAATCGAGTATCTTTACATTGAGGATTCTGATAACTTTTTTAAAATTGATACGGTATCCAAAACTATGCGAGTAAGGTTTCGTTTGTTAAATGAGGCTTCTCCGGGTATATGGTTAATGTCTGGATTTCTTGAGCGTGACAAAAACCAGAGATCGCCGTTGTTTGTTGCAAAATATAAAGTATTAAGTACAGCAGAAGAATCGATGTTGGAGAAAGAAGAAGATAAAAAGAAAAGAATGCATGGAGCATTTTTTGGTATTCTGATTGTGTCTATGTCGACGATTTTAATTTATACATTGGTGTATTACAAAAAAAGAAGTCGAGGAAATGAACAAGGTTCTGAGAAGACGATAGCCAGGGTTCGCCTGATTGATAATGATCATAATATCAAGGACGAAAACCATCCACAAAAGCACCTGGCAATAAAAGCTCAAAAATATATTCACGAAAACTATCATAACCAGATATCACTTTCCGATGTAGCAAACACTCTTTCATGCTCAGAAGCGTGGGCGGCCAGAATATTCCGACAGGTTGTAGGCATGACTGTAGTTCAGTATATAACAAAAATCAGAATGGAAAAAGCGTGCGAACTGCTTTCCGAAACTTCACTTCGCATTACTGACATTGCCATGAAAACAGGGTATTCCGGCATGGTTCATTTCGGGAGAATGTTCAAGGAGGAAACCGGTATGACACCGAAGGAGTACAGGAAACAGAAAGGAGCAATGCTACCGCGTTAAATGGTAGTGTGTTCTTTAATATCCTTTTCGATAAGAATTTGCATTAATGTTATGCTTGTTAAGAAAAAGATGGAGACTTACTCTCCCCACTCCCAGCGTTTTGGCAACATTTGAAACATTTCCACCATATTGTTCCAGAAGACTACAAATTCTATCAGGATCTGTTTTTGAAAGTGAGAGAAGTCCTCGTGGCCTGGTTCGTTTTATAGTTTTGTTGCTTTCCACTTCTTCACTGAGCCTTATGAGATCGGGAGTAATAAATTCCGTTGTTGAGAAAATTACAGCTCTCTCAATTACATTTTTAAGCTCTCGAATATTTCCGGGCCAGGAATGCTCACGTAATATATTCAGAGATTCTGGTTTGAATTCTTTAACTGGTTTTTCATTCAATGCAGCAAATTTATGCAAATAATAGTGACACAATTCAACAATATCTCCCTGTCGATCTTTTAAAGGTGGTAAAGTCAGGGTCACTACATTTATTCTATAATAGAGATCCGCTCTGAATGAGCCGGTGAGCACCATGTCGCGTAAATTTCTATTGCTGGCAAGCAGGCAGCGCACATTTACCCGTATTTGTTTGTTGCCTCCAACACGTGTAATTGTGAAGTCATTAAAAAAGCGCAATAGTTTAGCCTGTGTATCAAGAGATAAGTTGCTGACTTCATCAAGGAAGAGAGTGCCCCCGTCAGCCCTTTCAAAAAGACCTTTGTTTTGTGCAATAGCACCGGTAAACGCTCCTTTCTCGTGGCCAAACAAATTGCTTTCTATCAGTTCTCGTGGTATAGTTCCGCAGTCAACTTTTATAAAAGGGCCATTTCTTCGCACGCTGTTATAATGTATGTAGTCTGCAAGCACTTCTTTGCCTGAGCCTGTAGAGCCCTCAATCAACACTGATACATCAGAATTAGCAAGCGTTCCGGCTGTTTCGCGTATTTTTTGTATCTGTTCTGAAGAACCGATAAATTCGATTTCTCCTGTCTCATAATTTTTTAAAAGTGTATTCATGACATGGGATATTTTCTCATGTCGTCGTATTGTTTTTTGCATAGCAGTAATGTCAATTGGATAATATCCTGCCAGTGGTTTTTGCCACGAAGAGGTGAGGGCGTTATTCTGGAATCTGGATAACAGACAGAAATGGTCTGGTTTCTGTACTATTTCAGCAATATGCTGGGTAGGCTCGTTTTTATTGTTTAGATGCGCTCTTTTCTTTACACTTATTGTCATATTTATTATCTGACAGGAGCTATCTGGACGTAGACAAAATGAAAGTTGAGTTCTTTGATCGTTAATAGCGGCTTCATCAAAGAAGTCAAGGATTCTTTTATTGTTAGCATAATAAAACAACGAACTTTCTTTCTTGCAAAAAACATAGGTAATAG
>JAEUSG010000275.1 GCA_016788315.1 Fibrobacterota bacterium
TGTTGCTTTCCCTGGAGGATTTGGCACTTTTGATGAACTTTTCGAGCTGCTCACTCTGATTCAGACGAAGAAAATTGATAAAAAAGTTCCTATAGTTCTTTTTGATAAACAGTTCTGGAATGATGTGGTAAACTTTGATGCTTTTATCGAATATGGCGTTATCAGCCGCGAGGATTTGAAACTCTTCCGGATAATTGATACTGTTGATGAGGCCTTTGATTATATCACGAAAGAACTGATAAAACACAACAAGATTAAGTAGGTTTGGTTATACTATACTATTAATTATCACCTAAACAAATAAAAAATTATCTTAAGGCTATGGCAATAAATAAGATACTTGTACTTGATGATTCACCTACAATGCAGAGAATTCTGGTTAATACCCTGAATAAAGCGGGATTTACGACGGTTGATACTGCAAATGATGGCGATGATGGTCTGAAAAAGCTTGCTTCCGGCGGCTCTTACGATCTCATTTTGACCGACTGGAATATGCCTGTAATGACAGGAATAGACTTCCTTAAGGCGGTCAAGGCGGACCCTGCTACAAAACATATTCCGGTTATAATGGTTACTTCCAGAAATGTTAAAGAAGATATTCTTTTGGCAATAAAGAGCGGAGCGCGTGATTATATAGTCAAACCGTTTACGCCAGAGGCCATAAAAGAAAAAATCGGAACACTTAGCGGGTCTAATGGCTGACGAAGCATCGGAAAATTTAGTTTCACCTATCTCCATACGTAATAGTGATCTTACGATCCTTGTTACTGACGATTCAAGAACCCTTCGAATGATGGTTGAAAGTAAATTGAAAGAGCAGGGGTATGGCAGAGTTATTGTTGCAGAAAATGGTCAACAAGCTTTAGCTATGCTTCGCACAGAAAGGGTTGATTGCCTTCTTTGTGACTGGGATATGCCTGTTTTAAACGGCTATCAGGTTCTAGTCGAAATGAAACATGATCCAGAACTCAAGAATATCCCCTTTATTCTGGTAACTGCAAAAGCGACAAAAAATGATATCCTCAATGCAATTAAGGCTGGCGTTGATGAGTATGTTGTAAAGCCTATCCAGTTCCCGGTGCTGCTCCGGAAAATTCTGGAAGTGTTGGTTAGACGGCAGCAGAACAGGAAATAAAGAGTTACATTATGAATATCAGGCTTCCTGACGGTTCAGTCCGTGCAATGGCAGACGGCGCAAATGCGCTTGATCTTGCCCGTTCAATTTCAGAGGGTCTTGCGAAGGTTTCTGTCGCATGCAAAGTTAATGGTATAGTAAAAGGACTAACCGAAACCCTGAAAGAAAATGATTCGGTTGAGATACTGAAGATTTCTGCACCGGAAGCAAAAGATGTTTTATGGCACACAAGTGCGCATATGATGGCACAGGCGGTGGTATCTTTGTTTCCCGATGTAAAAGTGGCAATCGGCCCTTCCATTGAAAACGGTTTTTATTATGACTTTGATACAACACATGCTTTTTCACCTGAAGATTTCGAAGCTATCGAAAAAAAAGTTGCTGAAATAGCCGCTCAGTCTCTTCCTGTTGTCCGTAAAGAAATTTCGAAAAAAGAGGCTCTTGATTTTTTCGGAGGCAAAGGTGAGATTTACAAAACTGAATTGATATCGGAATTGCCGGAAGGTGCTGTAATTACTACCTACACACAGGGCGATTTTACAGATCTCTGCAGAGGACCGCATTTGCCGAATACTGGTATGGTAAAGGCTTTTAAAGTTCTTTCTGTTGCCGGGGCATACTGGAGAGGCAGCGAGAAGAACAAGATGCTTCAGAGGCTTTATGCCATCTCTTTTGCGGATCCTAAAGAGCTTAAAAATTATCTTACTGTTATCGAAGAGGCTAAAAAACGTGATCACCGTAAGATTGGTGCAGACATGGATCTCTTTTCCATTCAGGATGAGATTGGTCCAGGGCTTGTTTTATGGCATCCAAAGGGTGCGCTTATAAAGCACATAGTTGAAACACATTGGCGCGAAGAGCATCTTAAAGGCGGATACGATCTTGTAAGTACTCCCCACGTAGGGCGCAGTAATCTGTGGGAAACAAGCGGTCACCTCTCATTTTATAAAGAGAGCATGTATTCTCCGATGAATATTGACGAAGAGGATTTCTTCATGAAGCCCATGAATTGTCCTTTTCACATACATATTTACAAAACAAAGAAACACAGTTACAGGGAACTGCCGCTTCGCTGGGCTGAACTCGGCACAGTTTACAGATATGAAAAGAGCGGAGTCCTTCATGGACTTATGCGTGTACGCGGCTTTACCCAGGACGACGCACACATTATCTGCATGCCTGAACAGATGAATTATGAAATAAGACGTGTACTTAAATTCTGTGTTGATCTTCTTGCGACATTCGGTTTTAAAGATCTTAAGGTTTATATCTCAACAAAGCCTAAAGAAAAATCAGTTGGCGATCCTGCAAGGTGGGAGGCTGCTGAAGCTGCTCTTATGGAAGCAGTAAAAGAGGCAGGAATTGAATATGGCATTGATCAGGGCGGTGGTGCATTCTATGGCCCGAAAATAGATATGAAAATCAAAGATGCTATAGGACGTGAGTGGCAGTGCTCAACTATACAATTTGATTTTAATCTTCCAGAGCGATTCAATCTTACCTATGTTGATTCTTCCGGAGAAGAAAAGCAGCCTTATATGATTCACCGTGCGCTTTTAGGTTCGATAGAGCGTTTTATGGGTGTTCTTATAGAGAATTATTCTGGAGACTTCCCGCTTTGGCTGGCTCCTGAACAGGTTGTAATTCTGCCGGTTTCTCAAAAGTTTGCCGACTACGCCGAAAAGGTTAAAGAGGCTTTAGTTTCTGAGAGCATTCGTGCAAGAATAGATTTGCGAGATGAAAAGATTGGCAAAAAAATAAGAGATGCCGAAAACGACAAGATTCCTGTAATGCTTGTAGTTGGCGAAAGAGAGAGTGCAGATAACACTGTATCAGTCCGCAGACGAAAAATCGGAGATGCAGGTGTGTTGCCTCTTGAGCAAATTGTTAAAAATATTGTTAAGGAAGTCAGAGAAAAAGCTTTACCTGAGACGGTAAAGTCATAATTCTGATTTAAAGTATAACCAGTAAAAGGAGGCAGGGCTATTTTAGCAAACACAGATAACCGGATACGGGTCAACCACATGATCCGCGTACCAAGCGTTCGACTCATCGGTAAAGATGGTGAGCAGGTGGGAATTGTAAACACACGTGAGGCGCTCATAATGGCTCAGGAGGCTGAGCTTGACCTCATCGAAATTTCACCAACGGCACAGCCGCCGGTCTGCAAGATCGGTGATTTCGGCAAGTACAAATATGAACTTACGAAAAAGCAGAAGGATGCAAGAAAAAAGCAGCATATTGTACATCTTAAAGAACTTAAGATGCATCCTAAAACCGAACAGAACGACTATAGTTACCGGATTAAGCATGCTCGAGAATTCCTTGCTGACGGCGACAGAGTCCGAATAACAATAGTGTTCAAAGGTCGTGAAATGGCCTATCTTGAATTCGGCAAACGTCTCCTGGATCGTGCTGCTCAGGATTTGGCTGATATTGCTGATGTCGAAGTAGATTCAAGCATGGAGGGTAGGAATATGTTCTCTATCTTCACAATCAAAAAGACTGTCTATCAGAAAATAAAATCAGACAAAGAGAGACTTGAAAGAGAACAGAAAAAGGCGGAAGCAAAAGATGGCGAATAAAAAGGCGGACATGAAGACCATTGTGTCTTTGTGCAAGAGGCGTGGGTTTATCTTCCCTGGATCGGAAATTTACGGCGGACTTGCCAACACGTGGGATTATGGTCCATATGGTGTTGAGCTTAAGAACAACATTAAGCGTGAATGGTGGCGTGCATTTATCCTTAAAAGAGATGATGTTGTCGGTCTCGATTCAGCAATTCTGCTTAATCCTAAAACATGGGAAGCATCAGGGCATCTCAAAAGTTTTGCAGATCCACTTATGGATTGCAAGGAGTGCAAGGAGCGCGTTCGCGGAGATCAGCTTCTTGAGTCAAAACTTGGTGACGGTGCTGCTGCCGGCCTCGATTTCGCTTCTATTTATGCTAAAATCAATGATAACGATATAAAGTGTCCACGATGCGGTAAACGCAATTTTACTGAACCGCGTGCATTCAACCTGATGTTCAAAACATTTCAGGGCGTAATTGAAGATTCTACAAATGTTGTTTACCTTCGTCCAGAAACGGCACAGGGAATTTTCCTTGAGTTTAAGAATATCGTAAACACATGCCGTCAGAAAGTTCCTTTTGGAATTGGTCAGATCGGTAAATCATTCCGCAACGAAATCACACCGGGAAATTTTATTTTCCGTACCCGTGAGTTCGAACAGATGGAAATGGAATTCTTCTGCAAGCCGGGAACAGAACTTGAGTGGTATGCATATTGGAAAAAGTATTGTTGGGAATGGCTGCTTTCTCTCGGACTTCGCACTGAAAATATGAGAATGCGCGACCACGACCAGAAGGAACTGTCTCATTATAGTAACGCAACATGCGATATAGAGTATGAGTATCCATTCGGTTGGGGAGAGCTTTGGGGCGTTGCCAGCAGAACAAGTTTTGACCTTACAGCACATATGAATGCCTCTGGTGAAGACCTAAGATATTTTGATCAGGAAGCCAACGACCGCTATATTCCATTTGTGGTTGAACCTGCACTTGGTGTTGACAGAACGCTTCTTACCTTCCTAGTTGATTCATACGACGAAGATGAAATCGGTGGAGAAAAACGTGTTGTTCTTCATCTGCATCCACGCATTGCACCTGTAAAAGCTGCAATCCTTCCTCTGGTGAAAAAAGATCCTGTAATGGGAATTGCTGAAAAGATCTACCGAGGCTTTAAAGATGAGGGCGAGTTCCTTGTTGAAATGGATGAATCAGGTTCTATCGGAAAACGCTATCGCCGTCATGATGAACTTGGCACTCCTTGTTGTTTCACTGTAGACTTTGAATCTGAACAAGATGGTAAAGTAACACTGCGTGACAGAGACACAACAAAGCAGGAACGGGTAGACATCAGTAATATCGAAAAAATCCTCCGTGATAAGATCAGGGGAGTATAAGGATCCTTTTGTCAAATGAATAGAATTCGTGTTGCTGTAATTATGGGTGGGAGATCCGGAGAGCATCCTGTCTCTCTTAAATCTGGGAGCGGAATACTCAATAATCTTGATTATTCAATGTATGCTGCCGTTCCTGTGGTTATTCTGCAGGATGGCAGGTGGCTTGCCGGAAACAGTTATACTGCTTATGGCGAATCCAATAAGTTTTCTGCAGAACAGTTTATCGCAAATGCAGGTGAACCCTCTCTGCAGATTCCTCTCTTTCTTCTTGAAAAAGAGAGCAGGCCTGATATTGTTTTTCCAATAATTCATGGTAAATTCGGTGAAGATGGAGCTCTTCAGGGTTTGTTGGAAATGCATGATCTTCCCTATGTTGGCTCCGGAGTTCTAGGCAGCGCGGTTGCCATGCACAAGCGCAAAGCGAAAGAACTCTATATTCAGAACAAAATTCCGACACCTGATTATTCGTTCTATTCACGGCGTCAATGGCGTGCGTCAACAGGAACTATCATATCTCATATTGTAGAAAAACTTGGATTGCCAGTGTTTATCAAGTCTCCTGAAGGTGGCAGCAGTATAGGGATGGGTTTGGCAAAAACCAGAGAAGCTTTAAAGGAATTAGCCGACTCTCTATTTCAGGATAGCGATGAAGTTCTTTTTGAGAAATCTGTAAAGGGAACCGAGGTTTCCTGCGGCGTTCTGGAAAATGCTGACGGCGAATTGGAAGCGCTTCTTCCGACTGAAATCGTTCCTGTTTCGTCATCCTTTTTTGACTATAAAGCTAAGTACGAAAAAGGAGCAAGCAAGGAAATTACTCCTGCTAGAATTTCAGAATCACTTACCGACAAAGTTCGAAAAACTGTTGTAGCAGCTCATCAAGCTCTGGGTTGCCGCGGGTTGTCGAGGACTGATATCATCATTGTAGGTGAGTCTCTTTACGTACTTGAAACAAATACTCTTCCAGGTTTTACCGAAACCTCTCTTCTTCCGCAAGGCGCTAAAGCTGTTGGTATCGGCTACTCTGAACTTCTTGATAGAATTCTGCGCGCTGCGATGAATCGTTCATGAACTCTCCAATACTTGTTATGAATTCTGCCGTTTCCCCAAACTTTGTCGGGGTAATGAAAGCAGATGGAAGTTATACTTATGTTGTTGAAGAGGGTAATAGCCGCTTTTCCCGCGAAGGTTTGATGCTTATCGATGATGCTCTGAAAAAGAGCGCTGTCTCTTTGTCTGATATTTCTCACTTTGCTTTTGTTGCAGGCCCTGGATCTTTTACAGGAATCAGAACAGGTCTTGCCTTTATTAAGGGGCTCGCTTTCGCTGGCAATGCGAAAGCAATCTCTCTCTCGTCACTAGAGGTGTTGGCTGCAACCGCTGCTGATAGTATTTATGATACAGTTGTTCCGATTATTGATGCTAAGCTTAATGCGCTGTATGTCGCTTCATTCGACAATAAAATTGGTCGTAAATCAGAGGATAGTGTAATAGAACCATCACTGCTGTCAACTCTAGTCTCTGGAAAAAGTGTTCTTGCAGGTCATGATTCTGAAGCTTTTAGATCATTCGCACCTGATGCCGCGACTTTTATTCCTAGTGCTGATGATGTTATTAGGGTTGTGTTCCATTTAGTTGCGGAAAAAAGAGTGCATGCTGAATCTTTTATCCCGATGGCTGAGCTGGTTCCTGTCTATCTTCGCGCCAGTTATGCGGAGCTTAACGTTTCGCGTATCTCTTAGGATTGTTTCTTATATACTTTCTTATTCGTTCTAGATGTTCGCTGTTTCTGCCTATACTCTCAAAGTATGCGCTTCTATTTTTTTAACATGTTCAGCAAACTATCGACCGAAGGGCTTCCCACAATTATTGGACGGAAACCTGTTTTCCCGCTGTATGTGGAATCGGGTATACCTGATGCAGTAAAAAGGTTAAGTAGTGTGCTATCTCCAGCGGCGCTGCCGTAATAACCTCCTTTAAGACCTTTGTACGGTTTGTAAACCCAGGTGTCAACCCATTCGTATAGGTTACCTGTCATGTCTACGAGACCGTATGGATTTGCTGCTCTGGCAGAGTTACCTTCAGTTTCCATTGAAGCACTCTTACCATATACTGCAGATTCCATATTCAGTCTGCCCGTATTTGTACTGTATAAAAGTGAGTGTGAGCCGCATATTGCTGCCTGTTCCCATTCAAAAGCGGTTGGCAGGCGAACTACTCCATTTGTGTCGGTGTTCCAAACTAAAACAGGAATGGGATTATCACGGACAGTTACGGTGCAGGGGGATGGCATTAGTATTGAAGGGTATTTTTTCAGAATTGAGTCGGCCGGTCTTGAAGCAAAATACACAATGTTCCAAGCAGAGTCAGAACTGCCATTATAGTTAAGTAGAGTATAACC
>JAEUSG010000330.1 GCA_016788315.1 Fibrobacterota bacterium
TTATGAGTACCAGCAGCTTCTAATATTGGCTTTTCTTCTTGCGAAGCAGTCTCTCTCCAAAGACCCTTTAAAAGAGTTTCGTCAAGTTCGTGAATGTGCGCCAAATGTTTTTGCGTTTCGGTGATAAGATATTTCCCACGATATTCAATAAGGTCTGGATAGCTCATGCGAATAAGTGGGTCATCATCATACAGAATAATATCTGGTGGCGACCAAGCAATACTCTTTCCATTTGGAGTATCGATTTCCACTCCACCACACAACCATACCGGGTTACGGTGTGCATATGCGGTCTCAACATCATCTCTCACAAAGTGGCCACCCTGATTATGAAACCAGTAGAGATATTTTCCATTTTTACACCGCCAAACAAAATTAGCTGCTCTGGGATGTTTCACTTTTCGACCATTGGCATAACATAAATATGCGGGCTCAGTCCAATGTTTACCTTTGTCACGGCTTATGGCAAAGACTGGATATCCATCTACACTTCTGTAAACACAATAAAAAGAACCGTCACTAAGCACTGTAAAACTGTGCTCTTCTGCAATTGGACCGCCCCCTTTCGGAGTCCGCAGGCCAATGTCACCTTCGGGCAGCGTTTCCCATTGCGCTTTCCCGGGTTCCCGTTCTGAGAGCAGGTTTGCACTTTTTAAAAGCACGCCTTCCGAAGACACCATATAGCCTGGCCCAAAATCACCAACCTTTATAAATGGGACAAACACTTCATTATCAACGATAAATGGGCGGCCGACATTCCAAAAGTAGCGAACAGCTCCTTTGTAAACATTATTCCTGTCCATTTCCATTTCACGTACCGGAATGGTGTAACGTTTTGCAGACCATGTGTCACCGTTATCATCACTATACCTAAAAACAAATGTTCCAAGAGTGTCAACACGGGTACATTTTCCGTTTTCAAATGGCGCTACATTCTGCCTGATACTGTTATAATAACCGATTGAATCATGGCGATAAGGTGTGTTTTTCACTTCATCGAGTCCAATAGGTATAACCTCACGGATATTTTCTGCATTGTAGTTATAGAAACAATATAGACGCCCCGTTGCACTTTTAAGCAGAACCGCATACGAGGATTCCGGCCCATTAACCGGTTCCAAAGGAACAGGTGAAGACCATGTTTTTCCACTGTCAAAGCTCTTGAAAACAGCTACGTGCTGGCCCGGTTCGCCCTCTACCCCGCTTCCAGTGGTCATTACACAAAGGAGTGAGCCATCATCCGGTTCTATCAAGTAAGGTTGATCGCAATATGTTAAACCAGGAAGTTTACAGCCATTCAAAACATTTCTTGGATCATCAGACGATGGATGCATGCAGCGCTCCTATTTTACTGTAATCACCAAATTCGTGCCCTGCTTTAACCATTGCCACGACATTTGCAGCATTACATGATGAATGAATACTGTTAGATGAACTTAAAATGAATCCACCTCCAATACCGGCGTCAGCAATTGCCTTTTTGACACTCTGCCTAACTTCCTCCCGGGTTCCGAAAGGAAGAAGCTGACCGCAATCTATATTTCCAGAAAGACAAATTCTGTCCCCATAAAGTGACTTGACTGTGGCGAGTTCCATTCCGGCAACCGGCTCGATAGGGTTCAACCCATCTGGTCCGGTTTCCACAATATCATCCAGAAGCGAATAAAGATTCCCGTCAGAATGTTTGATGCAGAGCGCACCTTCAGCATGAATGAGGTCAACCATTTTAGCAAGTCGCGGTTTCAAAAATTCACGAAACACTGCGGGGCTCATCATAGGGCCACCGTTGTGTGCATAATCATCGCCCAGCACTATCACTTCAGCACCAAGGCGGATGGCATTTCGGACGATTTTCATGTTCGCTTCAAGCACTTTGTCCAGCAACACAGCAGAAGCTTCCGGTTCAAGAAGGAATCCTGTGAGAAGGTTTTCCATTCCCCACACGTATGCTGACCACATGAACGCTGCTCTGTGGTGAAACACGATAGCCCGTTTCCCCTTGTATCTTGTTACGATCTCTTTCAGTTGAGTGAGTCGATGAGGTGCTTCAGGGGCAGGAGGTGTAAACCGTGCAATGTCTTCAACTGTTTCAACTGGACCAACAAGCGGATGAGCAACCATTTCCGGTCCACGTTGATAAGTCACACCCCATTCATCCTTAAAACAGTTATTACCAAGTTCTTGTGTAACTGCAAAGTTGGCACCACATCCGACACCATCCATACCAAGCTGGTCCATTGCATCTGCAACATCTTTACATCCAGGTACTGCCTTTGCTGCAACTTTAGGGTCCATTAAAAACTCGAGAATGGGAACTCTGTCCGGCATTTCGAGTTTGAGTGCTTTTCTAACGCGTTCGGGAGAGGTCATAGTTTTCCTTACAATTTTGAATTATTTGTGACATATTTTATTCTTTGCAATGTTTATGCCACGAATTAACTGCCAATATTTGGCCAAAACATGATGATTTCACCGAATACCAGAGACATCAATAGTCAATTGACTGTCAGTTGATAATCGCACAAAACATCGGATATATATTATCTCTTGCACATAAGGTATTTGAAGCATATATTATTGCAATAGAGTTACTAATTTAGTATCTTTGTAACAAATTATGCAGACTTTGACTGAAAAAATCCTAGCTATAAGACCACCAAATGGAATTTTCAACAAGACAGTTGTTGACAATCTTTTTCCTTCCATTTCGGAAGGTGCCAGAAAGGCACTGATTTTCAAAGCCATCGACAAAAATGAAATCATCCAACTTAAGCCTGGATTGTATTTGCAAAGCAAATACCTTGAGTCTTCACCACATCCTTTTGTGGTTGCCGCTCTATTACACAGCCCATCCTATATCAGCATGGAATCGGCATTACGACATCACGGACTTATTCCCGAAGCGGTTTATCAAGTCCGAAGTGTTACACATTCCCGGAGCCGGACATTTAAAACGGCTATTGGATATTTCCAATATATCAGAATTCCTTGCAAGGACTTCAGAGCAGGCGTAAAATCAATTAAAGTGGACAAAACAAATTGGGCTTTTGTCGCATCTCCACTTCGTGCTATTGCGGATTTAATTTATCTTCACAAAAAAGAAGTTATGAATAAAGACGCGGTCGGATTTTTGACAGAGTCTATGCGAATCGACAGCGATGATCTGAAAGAGGTGTTTTCAGATAATTTTAAGGAAGTCTATGATACCTTTAACAGTCTTTGCGTTAAAAACGCGCTTTTGTCGGCAAAAAAGGAGTTAGAAAAATGATCTCCCGCGTCTTCTCAGACAAATTGAAAGAATACAACCCTGCAAATGATATCGAACAAGAGCATGTGCTTGCAGAACTCATGCAGATGCTGACACTTTCAATGTTGGCAAAGACCGATTTTTTTACTCAAGCAGCCTTTCATGGCGGTACTTTCTTAAGGCTCTTTCATAGCCTAGATCGCTTTTCTGAAGATTTGGACTTTGTCCTGAAACAACAGAACCCTGATTTTGCCTGGGCTCCCTATCTAGAACAGGTTAAGAATGGATGCGAAGCTGAAGGAGTTCATTTTGAAGCGGTTGACAAATCCAATGCTGACAATGCGGTCAAAAAAGCTTTTCTGAAAAGTGATTCGGTTGGTAAAGTGCTTTTGCTGGAACTTCCTTTCGACCGTTTTAGCAAACGAAAAATTAAGATTAAGTTCGAAATTGACACGCATCCACCAATGGGTTCAAAATTTGAGACAAACTATCTGAGTTTTCCCATGCCGTCACCGGTTACCACCCAAACGCTCAGTTCCAGTTTTGCCGGAAAACTTCATGCATTATTGTGCCGGCCCTATCCCAAGGGCAGAGACTGGTATGATTTTATCTGGTATGTCTCAAAAAAAACATCCTTGGATGCCGTGCTGCTTGAAAACGCCCTGAAGCAGACAGGCCCATGGTCGGAGAGTCCGCTAACAGTGACGCCGGCATGGACCATTGGCGCCCTGCGCGACCGGATTAAGGCCATTGATTGGATTGCAACTCGTGAAGATGTCCGCCCGTTCGTCCCACTAAAAAACCAGGAACAGCTGGCATTGTGGAGCGACTCATTTTTCCTGAAGCAGGCTGACTATTTGTCGGTTGCATGGGGTGCTTAAAAAACACCCCACAAGCCTTAACATAATAGCTATTTTATGCAAATCAACTGTCTTATCATTGCGAACCCGTTTCCAGCGACTCGCAGCGTGTAAATTCCGCTTCCGTGCCTTGCGCCATCCCAGGAAAAGCCATTCCTCAGTTGTGTCAGAGAAACCGTACGCTGCTCGATCTTCACACCTCTGATGTCATAAATGGACACCTGCGCATTCCCATTACTCTTGATTCCAGTTAGTTTTATAGTTGTGGTTGGATTGAAGGGATTCGGGTGCACAGTGATAAATTGACATGTTTCAGCATCCAGACGACTCTCTGAAGAGACATTCAACCCCTTTTCAATAGTCTGACAGAAAAAAGGCATAGCCGGAAGTGCCGAAGAATCGGTCAATGCTTTGCGGACCAGATAAGATGGAGCGGGCCCATAGAAATACCCAACAGTCGCATTTTCCTGTACAGCTGTTGCCATGTGGAGCATGACTGTGGAATCATTCAGCAAAGAAACTGACTGCGGAACCCTTTTTATAGTATCACTTTCAAGTACGTAAAAATCAGGAACACGACCACTTTCTATAAGCAAACGGCCAGCAATATTTTTAAATACAACACCGATATCCTGCAATCGGTCATTTGTAAAAAGGGCCCGCTTGAATTTCGGGCCGTTTCTATCGGTTGGAATGTCATACGCCATATCAAGAGCACACCGGGCAAAGCGTTTCCCAACTTCCTTTGCTCCAGCCAAATTTAAGTGCAACCCATCACCCATAAGCAGTAAATCAATTGTCGTTATCGTAAAATTATATGGTGACATCTCTCCCATGATTCTCTGCTTTTCACGCATAAACGTTACAGGCCAGTTCATTGTGCCACCGAGTGAAGCTAGCTGGGCCAGTATTACTGGTGTTTCCAGAGTTCCATAATCAGTTCTTAAATTATCAAATAGCTGAAGCGCCAGAGTCTGATATCGATCGGTCACTGCTTTAGAAGTGGTGTAATCTGTCAATGTGATGTTTCCCGTTCCACTTAATGCCGGTATGGAGCTCATTAATGCTTCATTCTCCCCCTGATACCAGAGAACGCCCTTGACTTTTCCACCACAATGTTTTCGCATAATGGTATCCAAAATGAAGTATGCTGAACCCGTTTTTCCTCTTTCCCATTCCTGAATCGGCGCTCCCTTTCTACTTCGGACAATACCAATCGGAATCCCGGTTTTTTCATAGAGATATTTAGCGAAAGAGAGACATGGACTCACTCCGGAAGAGAGCGGCTCAACAGCAAGACGCCATCCTTTGCTGTAAGGAGTTATCACATGCACTTGCGGAATTGGAGAAGGAGGAAGTCTTGCTGAATCCGTGGAAGTAGAGTCGAAAGTTGCACGCCCTTCAATATTTGATTGCCCAAGTGTAGCCCACAAATCCCCCACCAACAGATGTTCAATTGGCACCTCTGTGTCAAGAACAGAACCAGAAACGTCTTTACTCCGGACTTCTAATCTGTATTCGCCCCCGACAGGAAGATTTGATACCACACCAGACCATGTGGTCCCGTTTAAAAAAGTATCTACGCGAACCCAGTCGAATCCTGTGAGCGATAAGCTATCAAGCTGCCTTGAAACTCGAACCTCAACTTTGGCTGCACTGCTTTGTTGTAAAGTGCCCTGAATGACAAATGTTGCTCCAGCGGATGAAGTGCGTTGAATAACTCTGTATGGCTCAACATCCTTAATTAATGCTGAAGTGTTCATTATTAATGCTATCATTGCTAAAAAGATGCAATATTTTTGGCAACTCATAAAAATCTCCTTAATAGTCAAATTTATTTTATACAAATCAATTGGCGTGTCATTGCAAAGCCAGTTCCTGCAACGCGAAGCGTATATACTCCGCTACCGTGTCTTGCACCATCCCATGAATAGCCATCTCTTAATTTTGAGAGTTTCAAAGTACGCTGTTCAACCAGAATGCCTCTAACGTCATAGATAGAAACCTGCGCATTTCCATTATGTCTGACACCTAACAGTTGAATTGTTGTGGTTGGGTTAAATGGGTTAGGAGATACCTTGATGGTTGTTTCAGTCGTGCCGGTAATTTCATCTTCTAGAGCGGTGGCAGGTGGCGTTACTACGACACCATCATCATCAGCAACCAAATTTATATCAATTCCCTCATTGGCAATCATGACTAGATAATTCATTGCTCCACAAACAGTCAGAACAAGTCCATTTCCTCCCGTTACTATTACTGTGTCAATTTTAATTCCATTGACCGCTCCGTAGTGGGCAAAAAGAAGCTTCCCTCCCTGCCAAACGGTATCGGCACTGGTTGAACTCAAATTATCGCCCACTCCATACTTGATGATATAGCTGCCATCAGGGCATGTAACTTTATAGTCAATCACTTTTTTGGAAGTGTAATTTGTGCTGACCAGACTTTTAAGAAGGAAGTTGGTACCATTGCGATCAGAACGCATAAGCTGCGGGGCTGTGACCCAACCGTAGCCTTTTACTACGGAGTACAAACCACCATTATCGGCAAGCCATCCGACTTTCCACGGTTCAGCTGCATACTGAAAGTTAATCCGTTTTATGAAAGAAGGTCTTGGCCATACAGTAATCTGACAGCTGTTACTTGTTTTCCCTCCCAGGGAAGCGGTCACTGAAACGGGGCCGCCTGCTTTTTTCAGGGTCATAGTACCAAACGTTATCGGGCCAGTTACAGAATCAATTGAGGAATTCCAGGTTACAAGTGAGTCAATGCGACGGAAAAAACTTTCACTATCCTTGTGATAATAACCGGTTGCAATCACAGTGCATGGGTCGGCGACCATCCGTTTAATCATGGTTGGCCAAAGTACGATTGAATCAAGTGTGGCTGTACTGGCACCGACATGAATGGAAAGTGTGTCCATGAAACCGTTACGCCTGAGAACAAATCGTGCGGTACCAACCGATTTAGCAGTAACCGCCCCATCCGCCGATACTGTCGCGACTGTGGGGTCAAGTGAAAACAAACGGCAGAAAAGAAAGTTAGTGATAGTGTCATTTACGCCAGACAGATTGAGCAGTGCGTATTTGAGCTGCGCTCCTAAATAAAGTTCTATTTCTGATTTGTCAGCAAAGAGAGAAACTCCTCTCATCGCCTTTTCTTTCGCTATAGTCGAAGGGCTCTTGTAACGGTAGACATAGTGGTCACCTTTGTAATTATCACCGTACGCACAAAAGATGAAATAAGCATCCAAATCAGGACAGAAGAAGCTGTGCGCGAACCCTTCCGGCAACTGCTGTGCACTAACTGGTAGGGCTGTCTCAAATGAATTTGTGTTTGGATCGTAGGCATGTATAAAGCGTTGACCCTGTGAAATGGGCTGCTGCTTGATATACATAATGAGACAGCGGTCGCTCACAGAGTCGTACTCCATCATAAATCGGCCGTTGTCAATACGAATCATAGGAGAATTTTCAGGCATTGGCTTGGACCAAGTTTCTGTGGCTACGTCGAAGAGGTAGAAATTGTTTGCGGCAGGTTCGGCAGCGGTCTGATTGAGTATTGGACTGCCAAAGACATAAACACAATTTCGTTTCGGGTCATAGCAGGCACCATACGTATTGGCTGCTTGTGGAGCGGTTCCCTTGAGTGCCTTTGAGGTAATTGAGCCCGTGGCCATATCATACCACCATTCCTTAGTGGCACCTGGCCGCATAATCATTTTTTTGCTGTCGACATACAGGTCAGTTGCGCTGTATCGGTCTGGCGCAGCTGTTCCCTGATAAAGAAAATCGAATTTACCGGTTGCTACATCATAGGTCCACATTCCGTGACGGTGTGGGTTTGCATAATCATGGTTGGTTGTACTGGTCCACCACGTCAACCCACTTGAAGCCATAGCGCTCATATAGGCAGTAAGCACCTCTTCCGGCTGATATTGGCCACCTACGGTTGTTCCAATCCACGCGAATTTATGATTCGCTTTGTCATAATCCATGGTCCATCCACCATGACCACCGAGAGGAACGACTGGAATAGCGCTACCGGTGCTATCACGCATGATTCCATTTGTATCTATCTTGTAAATTTTATCCGTCAGATTCTGGGCAAAAGTGGAGAGCCGGGTTCCTGTATAGATGTTTATCCATTTGTTGGCATAAAGATCATAAAACCAAATGTCATCACCACCATAGCCACCGCTTTGAACACCGAGCTGTGCACTGTAATGGCTGCCCTCTCCTGTAATGAACGCGCCTCCCAATTCCGGTGCGTAACAATACTTGGGTGTCCAGGAACGGCCGTATGATTCGCCACCCCAAGATGGACAATCCTGGTCTATGGTTGTTTTAGGCAGTTTCAACCATTGGTTGTCGCCCATGGCTTCAATTTGTGAAATGTGTACACCTGGTGCTGATGGAAGATTATCAAGTGGTGGAGCAGTAATTGCATTGACAAAAGTCACGCCTATAGAAAGAATAAACATTATACTCCAACTCTTTTTTGAAGTTCCATAACTCATCATAACCTCCCCGTTTAAGATTATCTTATCTTGCAACACTCTAATTGAATTCCACCGTCAATTGTGTGAACATGTTCAAGAACAATTCCATAATCACCTAATCTATCCTCACTTATGTGACCGGAAATACCGGCGTACAAATTCTCTCTGAGCTCTGAACGGAAAATCCGTATTATCAGCCGTTCACCTATCTCTTTTACCTCCATTGGTATTGTAAGTGAGCTTAGAGATATTTGGCACCATGCACTTGTTTTGAATTGAATTTTAATCATAGCAAACATAACATCAAGAACTGTGCCAATATAAAACACGTTAATAATCGTAATTTTCTTTGTTTCTTCTACAAAACTCGTTATATTCACAGTCAACTGACTGTCAACTGACAACAAAGGGGCAAACCTTGGATTATTCACATAAAATCAAAGAAGCTCTTCTCGAAGGTAATCAGATTCTTGCTGCATTACGGCAGGACTTTATCATGCCCGTTGTTTACGATTTTTCAGGCAACATAGTTGATTTAACTAATACAATAGCAAAGGTGACAGGGCGCTCACAAAGCGAACTCGTGAAATACAACTTCAACGATCTGTTTGACCTTTCTCCAGTTAAGGGCCTTGAAGGCATTCAAAATTTGTTGCAAAAAAAACAAAGATTCAGCGTCATGAGTAGACCGAACCTGCCATTCAGCAACTTCTTTGGTTTTGTGACCAATCTTCCGTTTTTACAGGCCACACTGATACCACTCACACCAGATGCCTTTCTTGCCCTGATCGGTTTTGCTCCCGTATCGAAATACATCATTCCGCAGGAAAGTAAAATTATCTGTTGCTTAAATCGGGATGCAACGATACTCGGTCATAGCGTTGGTTTTCCGGAACTTCTTGGAAGAACCGGACAGCAAAGCATTGTCAATGAGTCAATATTGGAGCTTATGCAGTTTAATGGTGCGATACACCCTATACCGCCTAAAACATTATCAGAAGCAGACGACTCATGGGTTCGGTTTCATGGTTATGAAATAGATACTGCATTTGAATGTTTTAACGGGAGCTTATACCATGAAGGAGATATGACCATATGGCGGAACAATACGAATAAATACAGTTTTATCAAATGGAAAAATCGCATACCGGTTGACCATTCAGACTTCCAAATCGCTATTGAATTCACTTCACCATATGCATCTATTCCCAACATCATATTCAGAGGCGATTCTCTTGAAAAAAGCGATTTCCCTGACACCTACGGATATGCTCTTTCCTGTTCACCCGATGCTAGAAAAAAGGCTCCGATAACTTTGAAAAAACAGGGTGATGCAGCCTTTGTATTTCCAGGCGATGCAGTTATTCCCGGTCAACTTAACCAGCTGCTACTCACTAAAGATGGTTCAGCAATATACCTCAATATCAACAACACCAATTTGGGCGGCTGGCATGAGAAATGCTTGATTCGTACACCTTCCGACAATCTACTATTCTTTTTTTTACGCCCGGGAGAGGAAATCAGCTTCAAATTCATTGCCATCCACCTTGCACCATCTCGTGCGGAACGGCAGGATGACTTTCCACTCATGGCCTCTTGCGCAGCTACCGGACGAGACTATCTGGTTAACACATATATTAAAGTTTATGATGATCAAAGACCCAATAATATTCAGAATATCACATTCTGTGAATTTGAGGAAATAACAGCTGTAAAACGGCGCATTGACCGTTTAGAAAGCGAACAAAAGGATTTACTGCGGAAACTTTCCGGAACCGGCCATTTCCTTGGTGAATCAGATTCAGTCAAATCAATCCGCGCCCAGGCACAAACGTTGGCAGACAGCGGACTTGTGATTTTGATAGACGGGGACACAGGAACTGGAAAAGAGATGTTGGCCCGCTATATCCACCAAATGAGTTCCAGAGCTTCAAGACCATTCGTCAAGGTAGACTGTGCTTCCATACCTGAAACATTGCTGGAAAGCGAACTCTTCGGCCATGAAAAAGGTGCGTTCACGGGGGCAACATCAAGACATATAGGAAAATTTGAACAGGCACAAAACGGTGTCCTCTTTCTTGATGAAATATCAAACATTTCCTTTTCCATTCAGGCTAAACTGTTGGGCGTATTGAATGATTTCCAAATTACCCGAATTGGAGGTAGCACTCCTACCCCCCTTGACATAAGATTAATTTGTGCATCCAATCGACCTCTTGAAAAACTTGTCGCAGCCGGCACGTTCAGAGAGGATTTGTTTTACCGTATCAACCAGGTCAAACTTCTACTATTACCTTTGCGCGAACGACCGGAGGACATACCCATTCTTGTCCGCCATTTTCTAAAAGAAGCGAATATACTTCTTGCAAAAAAAATCCGTTATATATCGCCTCAGGCGTCTACACTGCTTGCCAGACATGACTGGCCAGGCAACATCCGGGAGCTTCGTAATGTGATACTTAAGGCAGTAACATTTACATCAAACGATGTTCTTGAAGCCAAAGACATCTCATTAGAGAACACCTTACCACAAAAAGTTCAGAAAACAAAAATACAAACTATTCCAAAGACAAAATTATTTCAGGAATTTACGCGCGATGAGATTATTGACAGTCTAAGACAAAACGGAGGTAAAGTCAGCGCATTTGCAAAGGTGCATGGCATGAGCCGATTTTGGGCATATACTCTTTTGAAGCGAAACAAGATAGCCGACTCAGACTACAAAAAGTAATTAGCTTGATTTTTTAACGATGTTTTAGACAATATTCTATTGCTTTATCAAGAGTTTTGAGATAGGTATTTGTTCCATGCATCACGACATTTTCGTAACATGATTCAACTGTAGGTCGTTTGATGTTTTTGACATCATATTCAATCTTTGTAACAGGTACTAAAAAGGGCTTAACTTTAATTTTCTCCATCTTTTCCCGTCCCTCTTTGAGATCGGGAGGACAGGCAACGCCGACAACAGCCCTTGGTAGCCCTTCAGTGAGGCAGACATCCACAACCTGACGACCACCGGGAATAACCAGCACTTTGCCCTTTAAACCTGCCTCTTTTATCCTTTTTTTGGATAAAAGGGCATATTCTCCAAGCCTGCAGACCACCTCTTCGGCCTGCCGGTAGGTCATGGCACACCGTTTTTCCTCACAATCAGTACAAAGGAAGTAGCCCCGATACCTCTCGGCAGGGCACCGCTCAGGAACGAAGCAACGCGGGAAAAAGACGACTACATCAAGGGTGTAGCCAGCTTTGACTACATCCTCAATTTTACGTCCTTCTGGCGGATCTTCAACGTAATCGGTCGCGAACGAACCGACCGGCTTATTACTATCGTCCGACATTTTCAACGCGGACAATCTCAGGGAATTTAGCTCTGAGTGTTCTTTCAACGCCAGCTTTAAGGGTCATGCCGGCATGAGGGCAACCGGAACAAGCGCCGGTGAGTTTTACTTTCACTACATTATCAACAAGATCAACAAACTCAATATCGCCGCCATCAGCCTGAAGTGCAGGACGAATAGTCTTCATTGCTTCTAAAATGTCTTCTTTTGTCATATTATCTCCTAATCATTTGTAGTGGTGAGGTCACAAACATTAATATACGAATTTCAGACCATTTCCACCATCAGAGTGGTGCGATCGTCTGAGGCTGAATCGGTGGGTGAAAATTTTTCCTGTTCAGCCAGAATCATCTGAACTGCCGTTGATGGAGGATATTCTATTCCTTCCGTAAACACTTTCCGAAGCCTTTCTGTTCCCCATATCGATCCATCTGATTTGCGCGCTTCTGTAATCCCATCAGAGAAGATAATGAACCTGTCACCATGATCCATAAAAATGCAGTTATCTTCATATGTTGTGAGAGCATCATCATCTTCGGTCATTCCTATAAATGCTCCCCTTCCGGAAAGAGAAACCAGCTCACCTGTATTTTTCTTAAAAAGCAAAGGAAAAGGAAAGGCCGCCAGCGAATAATTCAACATCATAGTTTCAGGATTCAGATGTCCTAAAAAGCCGGCAAGAAAAAGTTCTCCGCCAAGAGCCTTATAAAGATCGTTATTGATTTTACGCAAGGTTTCACCTGGGCTAACCAGAGGATCTAGTCTTCTCTCAAAAATTGTTTTTGCAACGGCTGCATAAAGGGCAGCGGCAACTCCATGACCAGCAACATCAAAAACGATCAGTGCAATCGAACCATCGGACATGCGGCAGACATCATATAGATCTCCTCCAACACTTTCACTTGGCCTGAAGATAGGTGCCAGCCGGATGCCGGTAAAGCCTGAAAGATCCTCTGGCAGGAGCAGGCGCTGCATATGGCGTGCCGCATCCAGATCGCTATGCATTGCCTTTACAGCGGACTCCATTTGGTGAAGCGTTACTGACAGAAGATTCTTTTTAGACTCAAGCTCGATATTTGCCTGTGAAAGAATTTCGGTCTGCGCACGCAGCCGGTCTTCCATTTTTTTCTGCTGAGAAATGTCATGTGCAATAGAAACGAACCCGGTCACGGTGCCATCAGTATCATGAGTTGGTGTCACAGAAACACTGTAATTATTTTTTCTGCCGTCAACAGACTTTGCAACTGACTCATACCTATAAACATCTTTTGCAGTCACTTCCACCATAAGGTTTTCTTTACCGCTGGGTAACAACTCCTTAAATGAACTGCCACCAGTAATATCGGGATGACCAAAAGCCTTATGAGCTGAATTATTCATTTTAACAATACGATAACTCGAATCGGCTATTATAAGAGGATCCGGAAGGTTCTCAATTAGAGTGTCAGCAGCCGTAAGCGGTTCGAGATGAACACTGTACCGGCGGATAAGGAAAGGACAGAAAAATGCCCATACAAGACAAAGCACATTACCCAACTCAGGAAACCATGGCAGATCAAAGAGTGGGAGCAGATAACTAAAAAACAGACTTCCAGCAAAAATCAATGATAGTACTGCAAACAGGATTCGCAACGGATTTCTCTTGCTCAAAAAGGAGCCGCTCTTCTGCGAATAACGCAGATAATAAGCTGACAGTGAATATGCAATGAGATATAAAGGTATCAATGGCAATAGATAATTAGAGTTGATAAATATCTGCTTCCATCCGTAGACTGTTCTTTCAATGGAATCACTCTTTCCATAGAAAACCAACATATAAACAGATATTGTGTAAATGAAAAGAAGAACAAACCCAGACTCTAGCAATTTGATTTTACCTGTTCTTGGATGGTGTGACTGCAGTCTGAAATAGAACGGGACAGACAACACTGTGAGGTGCGTACCGATAAACTCAATAGCTGATGCGTTATTTGCAATACTGAAAGAGGAAAAGTGGTTATGAAGGAAGATTTTTCCGAAACTCCATATAGCCATCCCGCCTAAAACTGCCGCCATACTTCTGTAAATTGGTTCATATCTATTACGCGAAAGTACATGTAAGGCCGTTGCCGTACATACAAGAAAACAGAAAAAATGGAGATATGACCAAAACAGCATATTATCGAAAATACCTCTCTTAACCGCCGAAAGTCCAGTCTATGCCCCAGCGCACAGAAGGACCGGGTAGATAATAGCCGGGCTCAAACTGAATCAGATAATTGCCCAGATTTTCAAATTTCGTATAAAATCTGAATGTTTTTACAGTAAAATTAAGATTCATATCTGCTGAAATATGCCAACCTAAAGTATAGGGTTGGGCTGTAGTCCATGGATCGATAGCCCAGACGGCAGGCTTAAGCCTCAGTATAAAACTGCCATTTGCTCCAAGTCTGTTCTCGACAAAGCGGCCTGACAATCTGGACTCGCTGACAAATGAAAAGGTGTTAAAATTTGAATCTGCAGCTGAAACTCTTTTCCACAGATAATTTACAAACTCACCACCAAACATATGATACAGATGTTTACTTCTGTAAGAGAGCGAGAGGAAATGGCCGAGTTTTCTTTCATACGCAAGAACATTCTGCGAGTAGTTCCAATAAATACCGCCGACATCATTTAACGGCTTCATTACTGCTGGATTGTCGGTATTAACATATTGAAAATGATAATCAGTTGAGAATTTACCCAGTTTAAGAACCACCCCCCCCTGTAGCTTTTTGCTCGAAATCACTTCCAGTGTATCATCCATAAGCCGCAAATTCATCCGTTTATTAGGCAACAGAGACACGTCAGGCGCAGGATATCTATTCTCAATTGCTGCACTGCCATTTAAAACTACAGGTATACCGGCAACCAAAAAAGACAAATCAAGTTTAGGAGAAGCAAATGGGATATACTTTCCAGCACTATTGCGCTCATCTGTACGAATGTCGGCAGATAATATCCAACCGCAGTTTACAAGTGCTGCAGGTATACTGCCTGACAATTCCGGTTTCATTAGCGTACGAGACACAGAAAATTCTAAGGAATCATAAGAAACAAGATCATTGGCTGCTTCAATAGTCAATGACGTATTTACTTTACCAAAAAAAGTTTTTACATCGGCAGCAAGGCCAAATCCTCCGCTCTCCTGCCCATCATAATGAGCACTATTTATACCAATTGTCGGACTTTTAGGAAACTTTAAAATTCCCTTTTCATTATAGAGCTTTACATTCCAGACCACTCTTCCTAGAGTAAGCGGACGGATTCTTAAACTGACACGATTCAGTAATCTTTTTGAAGAAAGATTCAGAGAGGAAACAGAAAGCGACGATCGTACATCCATCTGTTCGTCTGTCATATATTCATAAGAAGCACATACATTTATCAAACCGGCTGGCACAAAATTGAGCTGCAGATCCCACCTGCTGAAATCATTGCTCAAAATCAATCCGTCTGAAACATACTCACCCTCCTTGCGACCTAAAAGCACACGATATATATCGACTATCGCTTCGGGATGCTCATAGGAATCAGGCCTATTGCTGTATGTTGAGCTTTGTTCAGCCTGAAAATTCTTCTGCACTGAAAGTGACAAACCAGATGATGCGCTCAACTTTCTCGAAAAGGCAAACTGAACCGCATTCCATTTGAAGGGGCCTGTTTCCCAAAGAACACGTGTTACTGGAAGATTTCTGAAATCATCTCTCGTGTAAACTGAAATCCTCTGTGCCGATCCGCCAAGGCCTCCGCCATCAGTTACTCTTACAGAATCAATATTCTGCAAAGGAAGACGGTTGAAATAGACACGATCAGCAGAGGCACCTCTAAGAAGCATTCCGTCAACTTCAAGTGCAAGTGGACGATCATCAAGAAAGAGTTCATGGCCGGTAAACTTGTAGTCTGAAAGCGTGCCCCCATACGAAAGGCGTGCCACGTCTCCGCCTGGAAGGGGATCGAGGAGATCTCCAAAACTTGAAGGACTAACAGAAGAGATATACTCTTTACTTATGACAAAACTGGAGCCGTTACGCGTATATGGTGCTGGTATAAGGGAATCGTTTTGAGAGAACAACGAACTTGCTGCAAGGAAAATCAGTAATGCGGTGGCTTCGAGAGCCTCAGCCACCGGAAGGCGGGGGTTCAAAAAAGCCCTCATCCCTTTTCCAAAAGCTCTCTTAATACAGGTTTTACAAAAATCGCACTAAGATCTTTTTTTCGCAGTGCATTTACCATAACGTCTACTCTGTCTGCAAAGGAATCGGCACGGTTAATAAAAATCTGTTCTTTACCCTTAAGCACAAACAGACCGCAGCGCATGTTTTCAGTTGCCTCTTCGCGGACGGGAATTCCTATCTGCTCAGAAAGTTCCTTGAAGTCCCGGTATATTTGGGCAAGAGGATTTGCTTCTGACATGTTGTTTTACCCTATTAACAGATTTTGAATTCTTATGTGCGGTCCACCGTCGGAAACAGGCAGCGGCGACTGCCCCTCTTTTCCACAGCCGCCCATACCACCGAACACAGCAAAATCATTACCCACTCTGTCAATATTATGAAGTGTTTCAAAAAGATTTCCGGTTAGGATAACATCACGTATAAGTCCGCCTATTTTGCCATTCTTGATCTCAAAAGCATTTTCTGCAGAGAATGTAAACTGCTCCAGATCAGTATTACCGCCGAGCATTCCGACTGCATAGATTCCATCTTTAACATCAGAAATCATCTCTTCAAAAGGGGTTTTTCCGTTTTCAATAAGAGTACATGACATTCTGACAATCGGTTTAAACCGGTATGAAATCGCGCGGGCATTACCTGTAAGATCTCCATCCATTTTTGCAGCTGTTTCACGAGAGTGAAGATGTCCGGACAGCAGACCCTCTTTAATCAGATATGTCTTCTGCGCTTTCACCCCTTCATCGTCATAAGGATATCCGCCAGCCTCGGCAAGCAGTGTTCCATCGTCTACAATATTAAGAATCTCAGAACCGAATCTGGTTCCCTTTGTCATTTTAGCGGCTATTGCCGGATTTTCAGAAATGAAGTCCGCCTCGCTCATATGACCAAACGCTTCGTGTGCAAAAACACCTGTCAGCTTCGGGTCAAGAATAACGGTATACCTGCCGCCGTTTATCTTTGGTGCATCAAGCAGCGACTCTGCCCTGCGGACAACCTCTTCTGCAGCCGATTCACGATTGCGGACATTGGCGAATCCGCGGTGATCGCCGATTGACTGATAGGCACGCTGTACATTTACGCCATCTCTGGCTGTTGCTGAAATTGTAATACCGGTAAACGTTCTTTCCTGCGAAAGAGATGTGCCGTTTGATGCGGCAAGATAGGTTTTGATTGCTCTGTCAACATATGAAATACGGGAAGAGACCACCCTCTTTCCGCGAAGTATGATATCGTTATAAGATCGTGCAACTGCCAATTTTTCTTCGAGAGATATCAGAGCGGGATTTTCTCCCTCGCCCTGAATAAAGTGCCCGCTGACAGGTGGAGCATACTTAAGGGCGGTAACCGAGCTTCCTACAGCTTTAGCCTGGAGAATTGCATCTTTAACGGCTTTTTCCAGATCGGTTGGTCGATTGAACGATGTAAATCCCCAGCCGCCTTTGTGACATGCTCTTACGCATCCTCCGCTGGATTCCTTTTCGCCTATTTCGTCAAGTTCTCTTCCTGAAAAACTTAGTGAAGAACTGCTGCGCTCCTCAAGGCGTATTTCCAAATAATCAACCGGAGCATTCTGTGTAAGAGATTTAGCTCTCTCCATCTGTTCAAACATTGTTTATCCTCACCTTACGCCGATGGCGCGTCTAACCTGTTCCATTGTTTCGCCGGCAATTGCTCTGCAGCGGGATGCCCCTTTTTCAAGCGCAGCACTTACAATATCGGGAGAGGCTATTAACTCGGCATGCCGTGCTCTTATAGGTTCAAGTGCACAGGACATATTTGCTGAAAGTTTAAGTTTGCAGTCAATACAGCCGATTCCAGCTCTGCGGCACTCGGTATCTATTTCGTTAATAGTGTCTGTATTTGAAAAATGACGATGCAGGCTAAATATATTGCAGACTT
>JAEUSG010000351.1 GCA_016788315.1 Fibrobacterota bacterium
AAAAGCAGAAACTCTGACTCCAGTAACTGAATCATTGCCTACCCGTGTCGGATAAGAACCATCTGTTCTGTAAAACAAATAGACACTGTCGTATTCTACGTAGCCTTTTATTAGAGAATCATTGTCATAATAGCGATTACTTTCAAGTTGCCAGTTAACCTTAACAGAATCTGGATCCTTCATCGCTGTTACTGTCAACTGACATTTATTCGGAGGACGAGATATCAGAGTTGTATCAAAAGCTGTAGCACGATAAAAACGGCTGGTCTCCAAAACTGTTGAACCCCAGTTGTTATACATATTCAATGGAGAACAGATAATATAGTACTGCTTGTTATGTCTTAATACTGCTGTGTCAAGAACTCCCTGATTAGTACCTCGTTCAGGATTATCAAGAGCCATAAGCTGTGCTGAATCAAGAAAGATAAAACGGTGCTCTTCGCCAAGACCAGCACCACCTTTACGAAGAAGGGTGTCAACATTAAGAGTCCTGCCATTACCGGAAACCGATGTGTCAAGTATCCATATGCCTATCCCGCGCAAATCATTCGAATCTATTGTCGAAGGAGTCACATTCGAGAAAAAGCCGGTGGGTATATTCAAACGCAAATTGTTATAGCCATTAATGGTCAAACCCCAGGTCCTATTAAGAGGCTTAGCCAAATTAGCAGGGGTGCTCACCGTATCCTTAATCCTCGTAGCAGTTGACCAGTTACCAGCAGTATCCTGTGCAAAAGCCGCTACATGATATCTGCGGCCGGGAAGAACTCCACGGCTGACAACTCTATACGATGTCTCATTCGATAAAAGATCAGCAGGATACAAAATCTCCTGACCGGATATCTGAAGATTCGGATCCAGCACATAAGCATCAGAAGTATCCCACATAACCTTAATCCGCATCGTAGAACGATCCCGCTGCGGTATAGCATCAAGATTACTCAGCTTATACGAAATGTAAAGACCATTAAGAAGCTGCGCATCAGTCGGACGGGCCGCATCTATGGTAACACCTGACATATTTATAGCTTGACCATCGGGAGTACGTGCTGTTCTTATGAAGAAGGTATTTGTATCCATTGCGATACGGGAATAATAACCGTCTGCACTTGCTACAGAAACAGACAAATAAACCGTCGTATCTTTGGTTGAAGGATTTACTGGTATCTGATTGATTACACCAACCCATTTGCCAGAAGCAAGACCGCCCTTAATGTTAATAACTGAATCTCTAAATGAAACATTGTTTGGCCTTGAGCTACCATTAAAAACATAATTTGTAAATCTTACAAATAGCCTTACATTTGCACTGTCAATTTTTGGAATAGATGACAAAGCGCTAAAACCAGATATTGTTACACTAATTCTTTGTGGGTCACCTGCTATTGTATCAGCAGAGATACGTAGAACATTTGCCGGAGCTTGTTTTGTCTTGAAGGAGGACATGTATTTTATAACTGTATCTTTTGTACAGAAATTGTTTGCTGAATCCGTTGACACCGCAGCAATATAGTAAGTAGTATTCTCTGCCAATCCGGCAAATACAATTGTATCTGAAGTATCCGCATATATTGGATATCCAAGTGGATGGATGCTTGAAATATAACTGTAGCTGCTATAGCTGGAAAGTGTATCGTGACTACTGAAGGCATTTACAATAGCAGAGCTATCTGTACCTGAAAAAACCCAAACCTTCTTCAGATCGTTTTCACGACTCTGACCTCGTGAGAATGGTGAATAAATCCTCAGGCGTAATGAATCAGCACCTATACGAGTGCCATTCAAAGTATCAGATATTGAAAACCCAAATTGTGGCGGATATGCATCAGGAAGCTTTATCATAGCACCATTCATAACAGGATCTATATTAGACCAGCTTACATTCCCATTTGACTGCTTTACACCAACTACTACAGTAAAATAGTAATAGCTTTTTGGTACATTAGCAGAGTAGTAACTATCCGGTGTTGAGGCGCTTGTATAGGCTTTATCGGCCGACTTATATGGATTACGAATAAAGAAAGATGTATCTCTGAATATTCGTATAGTGTCAACATCTCCAGCCAAAGCACCCTTGTTTAGAATCTTTACCTTGACAGTTCTAAAACCAGGTGTGTAAAGAGTATCAAGAGAAAGCTGCAATGCAAGCGGATTAGATGGTGCAGGTACACATGCACCTCTATGTCGTGAACCCGATGTCTTGACTCCATAGAAATCGCTCCGCCAAACCGAATCAAGCGAAATCACATCTGCTCCACCGGAAGCCGCAGGTGATGTAATAGCAATCTTGTGCAAAGACGATCCATGAGGAACAATATCAAGCCACTGAAAAGTATTGTTTAAAGCAAAAATATTCTTAGCTGAATCATTCAGGAGATATCCAGCATTACTTGTACCCCACCCACTATATGGAGTCGCGGCGCTATCTGCAATATTGTTGATGTATGTTACTTTAGACAGAAGGCCTTCATGTGCCCACTTATCATTTATGCCATTATCATATTTACCATATCTCCACTTGAAAAAGGTATTGTTGTAATACATCATTCCACCAGAATAATCCATTTTACTTGTCTTATTGCCCTGAGTGAACAAGCGAACCATTCTGTGAAAAATATTTCCGGCATAAATAATATTATCCAGCGTTCCACCAACAGAAATACCTCTGCCGTACAACATTCCCGAAACTCTCCTGCTAGTTAGAGAATTGTTATTGTCTCTATTTTCGTCTAGGGAGTCCACGCTATAAAACAGATTGTTAAGAAATCTTAAACCGACGATATCGACACCGGGGCCTTTAGTAAATACAGTAGGCGCGACTTGTGTCTCCGGCGAAAATGGAATAGAGGTAATTTTTAGACGATTAAACTCTACATGAGAGAATACTGGATACCATCTTTCAATACGTCGCGTTGTATTAGAGACTGACCCACCACGGCTAACAGGCTGCCAAAGTCGAAATAGATTATTTCCCCTAAGCACACCTACTCCCTCGCCAAAATTATTCTCGTAATCACCCAACTCTAAATTTACAACGCACAAACTCTCAGGATTACTATAATGTGATTCTACCTTAATTCCTCTCTCCCATCCGGGAGAATAAACGACATTCCATGGAAGATATCGATATGCAGTCTGCGCTTTATCTCCACAATTTGTCCTGTATTCACCTGGCAACATCCTGATATTATAAAATCGGGATAATACCGCTCTTGTATGACCCATAGCAGTATCGTTATTAGGCCAAAGTCTTAGTTGAGAATGAGAAACACCATTTTCTAGCATTATTATCTGACTAAGACAACGATCCAAAGATGTAAACGCTGTAGCTGGTTTCATTTGTGACTTAAACATTTCTACATCAGTTAACGAGGTAAACTGCTGATCCGCAGAAGTCAAACCTGTAGGCCTTACATACATGATAACTGTATCACGAATGGATCC
>JAEUSG010000054.1 GCA_016788315.1 Fibrobacterota bacterium
GATTATTGATGGAGCAGCTCAACGCGCTGTTGAACTGGAATCAAATGGTCTAGTTGCGGAGTTCGAAACTCTACCGCCAATGTGCGAAGATCCATCCTTAGCAATCGAGCTGACCAAGATTCTTTCCGATGGTCTTGAAAAGGCTCATAAAGAACATGGACTTAAAACATGTCTCCGCGTCACACCAAATGACCTGCGCGAAATGTCCCGTCCCCCGCAGATGCGTGGCGGCAGTCTTTTCGAAAGAATGCTTGAAACGTTTGAAGGATGCGCAAAGGCAGGAGGCGAACTCTTAAGTATAGAATCAACAGGAGGCAAAGAGCTTCATGATGAGTATCTCACATATTGCGATCTTAACGGCGTGATTTTTTCGCAGGCCATACTTGGCGTACGTGATATGACATTTTTATGGACTGAAATCAGTAAGATCGCAAAAAAAACCGGCACCTTTGCAGCTGGTGACTCTGCATGCGGTTTCGGCAATACAGCAATGGTGCTTGCTGAAAAGAAATACATTCCACGCACATTTGCATCCGTAGTCAGAGCAATATCTGCCGTGAGAGCTCTTCCTGCCCATGAATGCGGAGCAGTCGGACCAGGAAAGGATTGTGCATACGAAAACGTATATCTTAAAGCAATAACAGGATATCCGATGGCGATGGAAGGAAAGAGTGCAGCATGCGCTCACCTCTCTCCTGTCGGAAACATTGCAGCCGCCTATTGCGATACATGGAGCAACGAATCGGTACAGAATGTAAAGCTGCTTGCTGCTATGGCTCCAACCTGTTACACAGAACAGCTTATATACGACTGCCGCCTTATGAATGCAGCTACATCAGAAGGTAAAGAGACAGCCCGTATGCTTCGAAATCTTATGGTTAAGAGCGATGCCATAATTGATCCTCAGGCTTTTATTCTTTCACCTGAACCTGTGATTGCAATTTCTGAGGCTATTGTCAAAGCTGATACACATTACCATGCAGCCATTGCAGCTGGTAAAACAGCAGTAAAACTGATGAGAGATGCACAGACTGCCGGTAAACTCAGAATACCAGAGAAGGACGCGCTTTACTTAGACATAATGGATGATACGCTTGCTGCACTTCCCGCCGATGAAAGTAAATTCATCGACGAGATGATGGCAACTGCTGACACAACAAAATTTCAGCCGAAAGAATACGGACTATAAGGGCATTATCTTATTATAATTCTTGATCTCAACGGCCTTCCACGGAAGGCCGTATTTATTTAGATCGTCCATAAATGGATCCGGATCAAACTGCTCCATATTAAATACACCTTTGCCGCGCCATTTGTTTTCCAGGATCATCTTTGCACCAATCATGGCTGGAACACCAGTAGTATAAGATATAGCCTGAGCCTTGGTCTCTTTGTAACATTCAGCATGGTCACATACATTATATATGTACCATACCTTTGAAACACCATTCTTCTTACCCTTAATAAGGCATCCGATATTTGTTTTGCCTTTGTAGTTTTTTCCAAGTGAACCTGGATCCGGCAGAAGTGCTTTAAGAAATTGGATAGGAACAATCTTCTTACCTTCAAATTCAACCGGGTCAATTCTGGTTATTCCAATGTTCTGCATAACTCTTAAGTGGGTGAGATAATTTTCTCCGAAAGTCATCCAGAATCTGATCCGTTTGAGACCTGGCAGATTTTTTGCCAAAGATTCAAGCTCTTCATGATACAGAAGAAAGCTGTTCTTGGGTCCTATTTCAGGATAGTCAAAATGGAAATTTACAGACATGGGTGGTATTTCAATCCACTTGCCATTTTCCCAGTATTTACCCTTCTGTGTGATCTCCCTAATATTAATCTCAGGATTAAAATTGGTTGCGAATGCATGTCCGTGGTCGCCAGCATTACAGTCGAGAATATCTACATAATTAATTTCATCGAAATAATGTTTCAGAGCATAAGCACAGAAAACATTTGTAACGCCCGGATCAAATCCAGACCCTAAAAGCGCCATTATACCCTTTGACTTATACTTAGACTGATAAGCCCACTGCCATTTGTATTCAAACTTGGCTTTTGTAGGCGGTTCATAATTTGCTGTATCAAGGTAATCTACTCCCATTGCGAGACAGGCATCCATGATTGGCAGATCCTGATATGGAAGCGCAATATTCAGAACAAGTTCCGGCTTGTGCTTTTTTATGAGTGCAATGACCTCTTTTACGTTGTCGGCATCAACACGGTCGGTTTTAATGACACGCTTAGTTGCAGCCTTTACATTCTTAGCAATGTCCCTGCATTTTGACTCTGTACGACTTGCGAGAACTATATCAGTAAATACTTTAGGTAACTGAGCACATTTATGCGCAACTACGTTCCCTACCCCGCCCGCACCGATGATAAGCACTTTAGCCATTGTCTGCCTCCCTATATAAATTTTTCGCCTAAAAAGTAGTTCCATTCAGAGCCTCAGATCAAGGGGCTTTCTTCTATTGACACCATCGAAGCGAAATATTTATCATGAATTAATGAAAGAACTCATACTAACCGATCCCGCTTTGCGCTCGTTTGAAGCTTTGTCCTCACTTGAATGGCTTGAAACAAACGGCAAGGGAGGCTACTCCTCCTCCTCTGTTGCCATGGCAAACACCAGAAAATACCACGGACTTCTGGTCTTACCTCTTAAGGGCAAACAGGAAAAATATGTGCTGATATCCTCTCTTGAGGAGTCTCTTGTTGTTGGTTCAAATGAGCATTGGCTTTCAGCTCATCAATACAAAGGAGCAGTTTTCCCTAACGGCTTTTCAAATCTGAATAGGTTTTCAACAACACCTGTACCAACCTTCATTTATAATGCAGGCGCAGTCATACTGAAGAAAGAGATACTGATGCCTGATTCCGAAGAGGCTGTAATGATACGTTACACCTTTGTAAAAAACAGCGGGCAGGCTGAAATCAAAATAAGACCTCTGATAGCATATAGAAACTTTCATTGCCTCGCAAAATCTAATGGCTACATCTGCGGCGAAAAGAGAAAAATCACTGGCGGCTTTTCAATGGAGCCCTATGCCGATATGCCGATTATGAATATTCAATGCACACATACAATGAAATTCAAAGGCGACGAGAACTGGTTCAACAATTTTGAATATCAAAAAGAGCAGGAAAGAGGATTTGACTGCAACGAAGACCTTTTTTCTCCGACAGAAATTTCAATTCCAGTAAGTGGCAATGATGAAATAATTCTTCGGTTTGGCATCGACAATGTAACAGGTAAGCTCTCCAGACACTGGCAGACAAGTTTTGATCAGCGTCTTCTTTTCGAAAAAACACTCTCCGGTTTGACAGAATCAAGAAAGTCGCTTGCCAGATCTGCACGTCAATTTATTACAACAACGGAAAACGGACGGAAATCTGTTGTTGCCGGATATCATTGGTTCCTCGACTGGGGACGCGATGCTATGATTGCACTGCCCGGCCTAACCCTGATTCATGGCAGCGCAGATGATTCATTAAAAGTCCTTGAGTATTTTGCATCATACGAAAGAAACGGGCTTATTCCAAATTTCATACATCCGACCGGCGATGCAGCATATAACACAGTTGATGCAAGCCTATGGTTTTCCTGGGCTGTTCAGCATTACTGCAAGGCCACAGATAATTTTGAGTCTCTAAAACCGATTATATGGCCCGCATTAAAAAACATCCTTGCCGCTCATATGCGCGGTACTGAAAACAAAATCAAAATGCTGGAGAATGGACTTATTACCGCAGGAGATGAACAAACGCAACTTACCTGGATGGATGCAATGGCCTACGGTCATGCAGTAACACCAAGATGGGGGTGTGCTGTTGAAATTAATGCCCTTTGGTACAACATGCTCATGTTTATGAGTGAACTATCCGCTGAACTTGGCGATTCCCTCTCAATACCAGACTCTCTTCGCATACGGGTCAAAGACAGCTTCATGAGAATTTTCTGGATGGACGACAGAGGATATCTCGCCGATGCAGTTACTCCAGAATCCAGAGATTTGACAATCAGACCTAATCAGATCTTTGCCGCATCGCTTCCTTATACCATGCTGACCAAGCCTCAAATCAAGAGTGTTACCGATTGTGTTACCAACCATCTTCTTACCCCTTTCGGACTGCGCACACTTTCTCCTGCAGATCCGAGATACCGCGGAAGATATGCCGGATGTTCTGACGACAGAGACAGCGCGTATCACAACGGAACGGTATGGCCATGGCTGATGTGCCACTATGGCGAAGCGATGCTGCGAAGCGGTACACCAATGGCAACTGAGATACTTCGTAAATGGCTGAATGATTTTGAAAAGCATCTTAATGAAGCAGGCGCTGGAACTGTTTCTGAAATATTTGACGGTGATTTTCCCCATAAACCTGACGGCTGTATCGCTCAGGCATGGAGTGTATCAGAAATTCTCAGACTTCACTCCATTCTTGACACCGACGATTCCATTAAATGATAATATTAGTGTAAGGGTTTTATAAATTATAAGTTCAAAAGGAGTTTCTATGCCGGTAAAAAAGAGTACAGCCGCACCGAAAGCGGCACCAAAGAAGGCTGCAACAGCCGCAAAGAGCACAGTAAAGGACACGCCAAGACTTGAAGATTTCATTAACGAAGTAAAAGCCAAAGCTTTTGACATCTACCTTCGACGAGTTGAAAAAGGCGAACCGGGCGATGAAATAGGCGACTGGTCATACGCTGAAAAAGAGATTAAAACGAAGTACGGAATCAAATAATTGCAATTCCCAAAATGTTAATTTTGCCCAAACCCGGCGCGTAAAGTGCCGGGTTTTTGTTTTTTATCCCCCCTTAACGGCATGGATACGCACCTTTTTGATTTTTTTTTTGCGATCTTAAAAAAAGTATTGGAATTAATAAAATCATTTGATTAATATTTGTCATGTATAGACCTTTACAATGTAACCATACAAAAGGGAAAAGGGATGCCTCCTCTAGTTTATCTACAGGAAAAAACGAACAGTAAGAATTTCAGAAAACCAATTACAAATTTCCGTCACCGTTATTATCCGGATGTGACCGTCTCAGATTGGAATGACTGGCAGTGGCAGTTACGGAACAGAATCTGCACTTTAAAGGAGCTGGAAAGGTTTGTTCAGCTCTCCGACGATGAACGTCAGGCTTTTACAGAGCACTCACACAGAATTCCTTTCGCAATTACTCCGTACTATGCCTCTCTCCTGGATCCGGAAAATGCAGATCAGCCTATCAGACGGACAATGGTGCCATCCATAAAGGAGTACATCAAATCCAAAGGCGAAGCTGAAGATCCTCTCGGCGAAGAGGGACATAGCCCGGTTCAAAGCCTGGTTCACAGATATCCCGACCGCGTTCTGTTTCTCTCAACAAACTTCTGTGCTAGCAATTGCAGATACTGTACCCGTTCAAGAATGGTCGGCGACCACGACAAAGCAATTCTCAGCCGTGAAAACTGGCAGCAGGCAATAGATTATATAGCAGAACATGATGAAGTTCGCGATGTTGTGATTTCCGGCGGCGATTTTCTAACGCTTACAGACGACTCAATAAACTGGCTGCTGGCAAAACTGCGTACAATTCCTCACTTGGAAATTCTAAGAATAGGGACAAAGGTTCCGGCAGTTCTGCCTCAGCGAATAACGCAGGGGCTTCTCCGTATTCTCCGTCAATATCATCCTCTCTTTCTTTCGCTTCACTTCACCCATCCGGATGAACTTACCGATGAATGCGTCGCTGCATGTAATCGCCTAGCCGATGCTGGTCTTCCGCTTGGAAGCCAGACCGTTCTGCTCAAAGGCATAAACGATGATGTTGATACACAGCGCCGGCTTTATCATGGACTGCTCAAGGCCCGTGTACGCCCATATTATCTGTATCAGTGCGATCCTATTATCGGCTCCTCACATTTCAGGACTGATATTGAGAAGGGTCTTGAAATTACACGAGGTCTTCGCGGTTTCACAAGCGGATATGCAATCCCAACTTTTGTAATCGACGCGCCTGGCGGCGGTGGAAAAATACCGTTGCTTCCAGAATATCGTGCTGGAGAAGAAACAGATTCAATGCTTCTTCGCAACTACGAAGACAAAACCTTCCGATACCCCAAGTAAGATTGTAAATGTCACTCAAAATCGGCTTAACATACGATCTGCGTGACGACTACCTTGCCTTAGGCTTCTCCGAAGAAGAGACTGCTGAATTTGATCGCCGTGATACTATTGATGCTATCGAAAACGCTATTCGTGCGGCTGGTCACTCGACCGATCGTATCGGCCAGATAAAATCCCTTGCTGCCCGTCTCGTGAAAGGTGACCGCTGGGATCTAGTATTTAATATTGCTGAAGGCATGTACGGACTTTCAAGAGAAACACAGGTACCCGCGCTACTCGATGCATACAATATCCCCTGCACCTTTTCAGATGCTGTTGCTCTCGGTTTCACTCTGCATAAAGGTTTTACCAAAAACATTGTGCGTGATTGCGGAGTGCCTACCCCCGATTTCGCAGTTCTGAGTTCACCAGAAGAGGCGGCAAAAATCAACCTGCCATTCCCATTATTTGCAAAACCTGTTGCCGAAGGTACCGGCAAAGGGATTAACAGCCGTTCTAAAGCCCGCAACAAAGAAGAGCTGATTGCCCTCACCGATGAACTGCTGAAAAAATACAAGCAGCCGGTTATTGTTGAAACCTTTCTGCCCGGGCGGGAATTCACTGTCGGCATAGTAGGAAGCGGCAGCAGCGCCGAATCTGTCGGCATAATGGAAGTTATTCTGAACGACAAAGCTGAAGCGGAGGTTTATTCCTACGTCAACAAAGAACGGTGTGAAGATCTGGTCGAATACCGCAAAGTAGACGATACTATGGCAAAAGAGGCTGTTCAAGTCGCTCTTGATTCATGGAAAGCACTCGGTTTACGTGATGCCGGCCGTGTTGATTTGCGTGCAGATGCAGCAGGCCGTGTAAATTTTCTTGAGGTCAATCCTTTGGCCGGACTTCATCCGGAACACTCTGATCTTCCGATAATCTGCACCATGTACGGGATCTCTTACAACACTCTGATCAAACGGATCATCGACGAAGCGTCAAAAAGAATCACGAATAAGTAATGCATTCCAATAAACACATTATTGTTCTCCACGGCAAAATCAAAGAGGGCGCCGGCAAGGATGAAGAGGATACACTTGTTCAGGCGGCTGTAGTATCTGAATCTCTTTTGCGACTTGGGTTTACAACGGAAACAGTTGAGGTTGACCTCAATCTTGATTCACTACGGACAAAACTTTCTTCTTCAAAACCGCTTGCCGTTTTCTATCTTGTGGAAGCCATAGAAGGAATGGGACGCTATATCACTATTCCTGCCCTTGTCCTTGATGAACTTGGAATTCCATACACGGGCAACTCATCTGATGCAATTACTCTGACTTCATCGAAGACCATGGCTAAGTTGATCCTAAATGGCAAAGGGCTGCCCACTCCGCGTTCCTGCAGCGCTCAGGATGCGTTAAAGAATCCATCCTCCGCTCCCATGCCATGCATTATCAAACACAGCATTGAGCATGCCAGCATCGGCCTCTCACAGGACTCTGTTGTGTTCACACAGGAAAAACTAATTGCCAAGCTGGAAAGTTTATCTCCAGCAGACAGAGAGCTTTTTTTCCTTGAAGAGTTTATTGATGGGCGGGAATTTAATATTTCCGTTCTCGAAACACAGAATAGTCCTATAGTCCTTCCTCACGCAGAGATTCTTTTCAACGGTTACGGAAACGAAAGAATTAAAATTGTTGATTACAGCGCCAAGTGGGATGAAGGCTCGTATGCATTCTCAAATACACCCCGATC
>JAEUSG010000380.1 GCA_016788315.1 Fibrobacterota bacterium
ATTATTATAGATCTAATAACTATTTACGTAAGCCTGTATAAACATATATCTTAACGTCAAATGGAAACACAAAAACCGGAATTCGGCTTTAATGTGATAGGCTATATAACGGCCAACCTGGGACAGGGTGTAGCAGCCAGAAATACTGTTCGCCGACTCGTAAATTGCGGTTACAAAGTGTCTTGTGTCGATCTTGATCCTGGTTATGGAAGAAGTAATCAGGACAAAACGTTCGAACACCTTATAGCACCTGATAATGCACCTGCTCCGTATTCAATAAATATCTTTCACATGAACCCCCCAGAATACAGAATCTTCATGCGCCACTTCCCGCACATGTTTAGGTTTAGGGACAGGATTAATGTATGTGTGCCATTTTGGGAATTAAACAGAATACCGCAGTCATGGGTTCAACCCTTAGAATTAATGGATGTTGTTCTAGCACCAACAGAATTCATTAAACACGCTGTTGCATCATCAGTATCAGACGTTTCAATTAGAAAATTAACCTCTGCAGCATATCTTCCAGAATTCGAAAAGACAACAAGAGACAAATACGGCATAAATAATGACTCAGTGGCATTTGTTACCAGCTTTGATGTTACAAGTGAAGCCGCTAGGAAAAATCCTTGGGCTGCAATTCAGGCATTCAATGAATCATTCTCGCAAAAAGATAATGTAAATCTGATCATAAAAATCAATGGACAAAACTATGACGGATTTGAAAAAGTTCGTGATCAACTAAATGAATTAAAAACCAGAAACAAAAAGATTATTCTGATAGACGCCAAAATGTCTTATCCTGAAGTAATTTCTCTTTATGCTTGCTGTGATGTATTTGTCTCTCTGCATCGAGGTGAAGGGCTAGGGCTTGGACTAATGGAAGCAATGCTCCTTGGAAAACCAGTTATCGGCACAGCCTATTCTGGCAACATGGATTTCATGGATGACAGTAACAGTTGTCTGGTAAACTATAAGCTCATACAAATTCCCGAAAAGAATGTTAACCACTACTCGAAAGAGGCACTCGGGACAACCCTTTTCTGGGCAGACCCTGATTTAAATGAAGCAAGTGCGTGGATGAAGAGACTTGCAAAAAGCAGAATCCTACGCGAAGAGATTGGGCAAAAAGCTAAATCAACTCAGATTCAAAGGCAAAATGACAATTCTGTTTTTAATACTTTGATTGAAATTTCCAACAATCATAAAGAACGGTTGTCCGAATCACGGAAAAGATATTGCCTGAAATCTGGA
>JAEUSG010000407.1 GCA_016788315.1 Fibrobacterota bacterium
TGTATCACGACTGTGCCCAAAAAGTAAAATCCTGTCTGACGTATCGGCGGCAGCAGTTGGCACATCAGGAATTCTGACAGTCGGAATTCTTTCACTTGACAAGAACTTTTTATTCAAAGTCCATGTATTTGCATCAATGTCGTATGTCCACATTTCATATGATGGGATCTGTCTGTAAATAGGACAACTATATCCTGTACAGTTGGAATAATCAAATCCGCCTATTAACACAATTTTACCGCTCTTAGGCATATAAACCATCGCCGCACCAGCTCTGGGCGATGGTGCCAAGGATGGTCTTTTTCTCTCCCACGTTTTAGAAGCACAATCATAGACCCATGTATCATTCATCAAATAATCAAGATGGTCTCCGCCAAATACCACAATTTTACCTCGCACTGGATCGGTTGCAACAGATGCATATGCACGTGGGCCCGGCTCCACTGTTGCATTCTGTTTAGACCAGCTTCTAGTAGCAACAGATAATTTCCATACGCCTGACCAGCCATCTCGCTTATCAATTGCACCACCTGCAAAAATTATCTCATTATTAACAGGATCGTGAGCCATAAATCCGAAACGTGAATAGGCCGCACTTCCATAGGAACTGGGATTGGGAAGCGCGCTGATAGTATCCCAAATTCTGGTTTTCGTGTTATAGGTACAGGTTATACCCTTATAATGAGCATAAATCTTTTTGTCAATAGAGTTATATGCATACTGCATATAGCTGCGTCTATTTTCATGGAGGTTTGGACGAAGAAATGTTTTTCCGCCCCAGCTTATATTTTGAAATCCAAAGTAATAGCCGTTGGAAAAAACAGCATTTCCCATTCGCCCAAGTCCTTTAGTCTTACCGATGCTGTCACCCCAAACACCGTAAAGTGTATCGTGAGGGAAATTGTTTATCCATTTTCCGAGCCTATCAGAATAAACCAGATCTGAATAAGCACTGGAATCGTCCGAAGTTCCAAGAACAAGAAAGAACCTACTGCTGTCTGGTTCATAAACAATAGAGCCTCCGGAACGACCACCGGTCTGACCGCTGTTAAGTACATTCCAGCTGTTACCATGTGAGTAACAAACTAAAAACATTATCATAAAGCCAACAATGAGTCTTGCTGAATTTTTAATTTTACACATCTCACTTTTCACCTTGTTAAAGTTATTTTTTTACTTATGATTTTATCAGCCGACACAAGCTGAACCACATATACACCAGCAGGATACTTTTCGGCATTCCAGACAAAACTTTTTTTCGATTCTGCTATTTTTTTACCGGAAACAGTAAATAATGATATTCTGTCTATCAGGGAAACAGGTATCGAGGCGGTAACAGCAATAGAGCGGGTAAACGGGTTTGGAGATACAGCAAGTATTGCTTTTTCAACACTACCGGATAAGGCAGAATTCTCAGAAGTCGATGAAACCGTTGTAAGTTTCAGTACATAGGTCTGATTAGCAGTTTCAGTATCCCAAATAAGTCCCCGTTTTGAATCATATATATATCCTGAACTAACGCTGCTAGTACCAGACACTCCACTTCCCTTTGGTATATTAAAAGTAATCCATGAATTTGTTGTACAGTTGTATCCGTAATCTCCTTGGAAGAAGACAATATCAAGAGCAGGCACATAAACACACTCTCTTCTGTATCCCGTGAATGGTGTTCCAGTTGGAGTTGACTGACTCATAACACCTGTTTTAAAATCATACGACCAGACAAATGTATTTCCTGTAGATTGACTGAAAAACAACATTCGATCCCTCTTGCTGTCAAATACTGCACCATCAATATCCGTGTAATATACAGGTATAGTCGCTCCTGTTACGTTTAGCTTATTCCATTTCATACTGTCTGTATCAAAAAGATACAGATCATAAGTTGACGACGATCCATTACGCAGTATCCAACCCAATGGCCCATGAGCTGTTTCATTCACAGCAATTCTGTGATAATCTGTAGTAAACTGAGTCGGGTTAAGTACCTGAACTGAATCCCATTCTTTTCTATCAGGATCATAAAAAAAAGTAAATCTTGGCTTGACATACATCATTTTTTTAAACTCAGGAACGTAACAATAGTTGTCATAAGAATGAGTTACCATTGGTCGTCCGTTGAATGTGAAATACGCTGGAAGACCTGCATCAAACGTGTATTCAAGCGGATATTCCGGTGAATAGCTGATATTCCATCGATTCGATGAAAGGCTGTACGCATCAACCTCATTTCCACAATGAGCGCTGTGTCCGCCAGTGAACTTCAGTATCTGGTCTCTATCAGAATCATATACAGATGTTCCCCAGTCATGATTACCACGTGGTCGTTTGGGTGCCGGTACATTTACCCAAGAATTTTCAGGAATATTTCTTAGAAATGCTTCTGATGCAGCAGTATCAGTTGCCGGTATACCTGTATAAAAATAATTGGGCTCCCATACACCCGTTCTATATTCTTTGATATTTGGAATTCTGCCGCGCAATTGCGTTCCAGATTCATCGATTACAGTAACATCACACTTCATAATAAAAGACTTATCATTCATGTCGAGTGCAATAATATTATCTCCGGTATCTGAAACAGCCTTTACATTATCACTCGAAGAACTTGTAAATACAGGCTGTGTTTCAATTGTGCTGAAAGCTTTTATAAGTTTCCATTCATTATTGACAATATCATAACGCCACATTTCAAGCTGTGGTAGCGGTCTATATACTGCGCAGGCAGTATAAGTCGTGCAGGAAGTATATTCATAACCACCGATTAAAACCATTGAGCCGCTCTTTGGCAAATAGACAAGCGCTGCACCACCTCTAGGTTTTGGGGCAATAGCAACAGTTTTCTTTTCCCATGCCTTGGTTGCACAGTCATAGACCCATGTATCGTTTAAAAGACAATCAAGTCTGTCTCCGCCGAACAAAACTATCTTCCCGCGAACAGGATCTGTTGCCAATGACATATAGGCACGTGGTTCAGGTGCTGCCGATCCATAAACGGCTTTACTCCATGTCTTTGTTGCCGGTTTAAATGTCCATATTCCCGACGATCCATCTTTTGGATTAGCGATACCGCCTCCACCTACGAGCAATATTTCCTTATTTACCGGGTCATAAGCCATACTGCCCCACCGGAGATAGGCCTCAGAAAAGTTATGCTGAGAGACTGAAGGATTGTGAACAATCTGCAAAGTATCCCAAATTCTGGTTCGTGTGTCATATGTAAAAGTCATATTACTTATGAAGTAATAGATTTTCCCATCGTCTGAATTATATGCATACTGTGAAAAAGCATTAGATGATCTATAATGACGCAAAGAAGGGCGAAGATAACTCTTACCTCCGTAAGAAATGTTCTTGAAGATAAAATAGGGGGAATTAAAAACAGGATTACCCATTTTTCCAAGACCTTTTGTGGTTCCCGCACTATCACCCCATATGCCATATAGTGATGGATCCGGGAAGAAATTTATCCATTTGCCGATTGCAGTACTGTACATCAGCTCAGAATAGGCGGCAGAATCGGTTTTATGAGATCCCATTGTTATAAGAAAACGATTACTATCGCTCTGATATACGAGCGCCATCTGATATGCACCACCTGCTGTTTTTCCAGATGATATTTGGTTCCAGGTGTTTACCTGTGCCGACAGCATCACTGTACAAACCAGTAATAAACAGGATATTTTCTTCATGTGTTAACTCCGTTTTATTTTGTTAACAATGTTTTCTTCGTAATACAACTGTTGCCAGCTTTAAGCTTTAAGATATATACAGCCGAAGAAAGCTTATTTCCTGCATCATCTGTTCCATTCCAGCTTAATTGATGTACTCCTGCCTGCATTTTTCCTGACATGATTCTCTTTACAACTTTACCTGAAAGATCTGTCACCGTAAGATTTACGTCTGTCATGTTTGGCAGATTTAATGAAACTTTGCTAACCGGATTGAATGGAACCGGAAAGCATCTCATTACAAGCTCATTATTGGAGAAAACTCCTTTATCTGCTGATACATATATACTGTCTGCACTTACTTTCATAACGTAGACATGCATACTGTTCCAACCGGTGTTAATTGCAATTACGAGTTTACGTTTAGGATCGTATGTGTAAGCAGCATTGCTTCCTGTTATAGTGCTGATTACACCTGTTCCTCTGACTGTTTTAAGTACCGCCCATTCATTTTTTGTGCAATCGTAAAGACTGGAAGAAGAATCGCCTCCTACAAAAAGCATATCACAATCAGGCAAATACTGCGGATCGCGCCAAAAACTGTTGACTGAGTTATATGCGCCTGATGGTGTGTAAGAAGTGAGTGTTGAATCGGCAAAACTATATGCCCAAACCTTTCCTATACCGGCACCTTTGCTTACCATCAAAACTCTATCACGCTTACTATCGTATGAGCTGCCTGCATCAAGATCATAGTAAGAAGGGGCTTTGGTACCGTTTTTAACAAAGAGCTTTTTCCACACTTTAGTCGAATCTAACAAATAGAAATCTCCACCGCCTATCCACATAAAAACACCATGTTTTGTGTCATTGACACAATACCCCGTGGTGGATCTGGGAGTCGCGGCTGGTCTTAAAATTCTTACTGTATCATAATCCATTTTTACAGGATCGTAAAGATATGTATACTTTGTGCCATAATTGTGTGCTATCATTCTCTTATGGACAGTACTATAGCAATACGCCTTTCTGGTATGTCCAGGCATAAATGGACGGTTGTTGAAAGTAAAGTAATCCGCATGGTATCCCGAATTTCCGCCATCGCCGTTCAGATTCAGCATCTGTTCAGGTTCATAACCTATGCTCCAGCGATCTTTACCCATTGTATAATGTGAAACTTCGCTTCCGCAGTAAGCAGAATGGCCACCCCCCCAAATAAGTACATTATCCGTATTTGGATCAAAGGCCAGCGTGCTCCAATCTCTTGACTTATTCGGCATTTTCGGCGGATCCATTTTATACCATTTATTCGGCGTAAAATTGGCGTACAGATTTTCTATTGAATCTGTGTTTGGTGCTGCAACACCGGTATTATACCATGCTGGATCGCTGGCGCCACTTCTGTGAACAGTGGTGCCTGCAAGGACACCACGAGTAGTAGTACCAGTCTCGTTGACAATAGAAGGATCACACTTCATTGTGAAGGTCAGCTTGTAAAACCCGCCATATGCGCTTGTATCACCCAATGCGACAATATTGTCACCAGTATCAACAGCCATTATTGTATTAAAAACTGTTTTCGGTCTCACATCATT
>JAEUSG010000059.1 GCA_016788315.1 Fibrobacterota bacterium
AATTATTGATACATCAGGTCAGGTGCTTGCAGACTCCAGAGTCAGCTACGACTCACTTATCTCAATGGAAAACCACCGTTATCGTCCTGAAATTATCTCTTTAGCAAAAGGTCAAAAACTAAGCCACAATATCCGATATAGTGAAACAGTAAACACAGAGATGCTTTATGTCGCATCTCACCTTGGTCAGAATAATAGTTTGATTTTGAGATTGGCCAGACCTTTAACTGATATTGAAGAACACCTATCCAGGTGGAAGGTTGTTTTATTAGTTATTCTGTTGTGTTCGCTTTTTGTCATCTTTCTTGTCATTTTCTTTTACTCAACCCGTCTCAAAAATGTTATTGATGAACTGGGTGAGCGGACACAAAAGGTTGGAACAGATGATTTGCACACTCCGCAATATCTTGGATTTTCTAATGAGACAGATCGCCTCTATGACTTTATGGACGATACTTCTGACCGCCTAAGAAAACTGATTTCTGATCTTGTGACAAGAGAACAGGAGGTAAGGACTCTGCTCCGTTCGGTATCAGAAGCTGTTATTGCTGTAGATTCAAATACTAACGTTCTATTTGCCAACGATAATGCCTGCAAAATATTCGACTCTGCCTTTACTTCAGGTAATATACCGATTATCCCGTTGACTGGATTCGCTCATGAACCTAAATTTGCTGATATAGTAAGCCGTTCATTTGTTTCTGGTCAATCTGTAGAAGAGATGGTTCAATATCGAAATAAGAATAGAGATTATGAACTGAGAGTAATGTCTACTATAGTAAAGTCAGATAAAAACCCATCTCGTTCCGTAGCGTTGCTTACTATTGTCGATATAACTGATGAAAAACGGCTTGCACATGCAAAAGCAGAATTTGTTGAAGCTGCTTCACATGAATTACGTACCCCCCTTACTATCCTAAAAGGATATGTTGAAACTCTGGAAATTGATGATGATCCAGAAATGCAGAAAAAAGCCCTGAAAAAGATTAATCACGGGGTAGATCGTCTGGAAGGTCTTATTCATGACCTGTTGCAGCTTTCCTATTTGGAAAGCGGTAAGGCGACAATCAAATACAGTGAAGTGGATTCTAAAAGAATCGTATCTGAAATTCTCAGTGACGTTGAAACTATGCTGAAAGAAAAACAGGTCGTGGCCGAGTTTGAATGTGATGGACTAATTTTCAATAGCGTTCCAGAACTTATATACATAGCCCTGTTTAATCTGGTAACCAATGCGATTAAGTACAATGTTCAAGGCGGACGCGTACTTGTAAAATGCTTAGCCGAAAATGGTAATTACGTTATCGGAGTCTATGATTCCGGTCCCGGCATACCCGAAGAATATCGTGAAAAGGTTTTTGAACGTTTTTTCAGAATTGATAAGCATAGAAGCCGTGAAACTGGCGGAACCGGTCTTGGACTTGCCATCGTTAAACATATTGTCAACACATTAAAGGGTACAATACGTATAACAGATGGATTGGATGGCGGCTCAGCTTTTATTATTTCCCTGCCGAATAAAAAGTAATATCTCTGATATCCAGTCGAAACACACCTGTAGTATTCCATTCTTAAATTAGTAACAGATACAACAATAGTTTGGTTGTTTTATTGCCGTAAAACCATTGAAACATATCTGTAATATTGAAGGACTAGATTAAGAAAGGAGGACGTAAGACAGGCAAATAAAGTTCGATTTTAGGGAATTTTTGGAAAAAGAATAGAAAACGAAAAAGGAAATAAGGATTATGAAAAAAATATTTGCTGCAGTTCTCGGGACAATTGCTTTGTCTGTTTCGGCACAGGATGCCGTTGATTCTCTTAGTCTTGTTAAAGACAAACTGGTCGATTTAGAAGGTAAAATTGCCGCCCTTGAAGAACCGTTTCTTGAGACTAAAGGTACTGTAGATAAACTGGCTAAGTTTAAGTTCAGTGGATATATACAGGCGCAGTATAGAATGGCTATGGATACCGCTGAGAATACAGATTCTAAAAGAGTTTATAAAGCACCCGTTGGAGATTTTTCGGGCGGAAAGTTTCTGGATGGTCAGACAAATGAATTTCAGGTTCGTCGTGGTAGATTAAAGCTTACATATGAAGAAAAAATGAGCAAGGCTGTTCTACAGTTGGATATCACAAATAAGGGTGTTGGTGTAAAAGATGCATACCTTCAGATAAAAGAGCCATGGTTAAAGACTGCAAACCTTACAATGGGATTGTTCGATAGACCATTTGGACATGAGATTTCATACTCTTCAAGTACACGCGAGTCACCGGAAAGATCCCGTCTTTTCCAGGTTCTTTTCCCAGGGGAACGTGATGTAGGTGCCATGCTTGAAATCGCTCCGCCAGAGAAGTACAGTGTGCTGTCAATGCTTAACTTAAAGGCTGGTGTTTTCAACGGTAATGGTATTGCAGCAGATAACAATGACAACAAAGATTTTATAGGTAGATTTGGTATTAATATACCACTTGTGGAGCAGAATTTATCTATCGAGGCCGGTGCATCTACGTACATGGGCAAAGTTGTTCAGGGCTTTGATACTGCATATGTAATGGGCGATGATAAAAAGTTTAAGATAGAAACTGCCGCAAATGCAAAATTTGAAACAAGAGATCGTAATTACATGGGTGCTGATCTAAGAGTGTTCTATGATTTACCGGTTATTGGAGGCATATCAATCAGAGGGGAGTATATCCAGGGAACACAACCAGGTAATGAGAAATCAACTTCAGTATTTTCCGCTGCCTACGACACCGAAAAAGATGTCAAAATTTATAACGACTCCCTTGATGTTGATAGTACTGTTAACAGTGTAAAAGCAGTTGTTCCTGCAATTGAAAACAAAAACAAACCTCTGCGCCTTTATGAGCGTGAATTCTCAGGTTTTTATGCTATGCTTGTCAAAAATATTGGTTCAAAGAATCAGCTTGTTGTAAAGTATGATTCCTACGATCCAAACGTGAAAGTAGAAGGCGCTGATTTTAAAACCGGAACAAACCTGAAAGCTTCAGACCTCGCATACAATACTATTGGTCTTGGTTGGATTTACCACTGGGATGCCAATCTGAAATTTGTTCTTTATTATGACATGGTATCAAATGAAACTGTTGATGCTTCTCTTGCCGCTGATGCAAAACTTGGAGTTTACAGTAAAGAAGTAAATGATGATGTTCTGACAGTAAGAGTCCAGTATAAATTCTAAATAGTCAGTAAAATTTTAAGGAGAAAAATAATGAAAAAAAGCATACTCAAAGCTGCAGCAGTGGTAGGACTCCTGGCAGTAGTTGCATTCGCAGCATCTCAGACAGTGATTACAGTAAAAGGTTCAGACACCATGGTTATTCTTGCACAGAGATGGGCAGAAAAATACATGGGGGCTAGATCAGACGTTAAGATTCAGGTAACCGGCGGCGGTTCTGGAACAGGCATCTCTGCTCTTATTAACGGAACAACAGACATTTGTAACTCTTCAAGACCGATGAAAATGAGTGAACGCGATAAGCTTAAAGAACGCTATAGCTCTCTTGGTGTTGAAGTAAAAGTAGCTAAAGATGGTCTTGCAGTATACGTTCAGGAGTCAAATCCTGTTCAGACACTTTCTCTTGACCAGCTGAACGCAATTTACACAGGCAAAATAACAAACTGGAAAGATGTTGGCGGTCAAGATGCTAAAATTGTGGTTTATGGCCGCGAAAACAGTTCCGGAACACATGTTTACTTCCGTGATTTTGTACTAAAGGGCAAAGATTATACAGCATCAATGCAGACAATGCCCGGCACTGCAGCGGTTGTAAATGCGGTATCTAAAGATAAGTTCAGCATTGGTTATGGTGGTGCAGCATACGCAACAGGCGTGAAGTTTGTAAAAGTAAGTAAGAAGAGCGGAGAAGCGGGGTATGAACCAACTGCTGAGACTGTTAAAGCTGGTCATTATCCAATTACACGCTATTTATACCTTTACCTTAAGAGCAAGCCAACTGGTGTAATGAAAGAGTATATAGACTGGATTCTGAGTCCTGAGGGTCAGGCAACAGTTTCTGAAGTTGGTTATTTCCCAGTTAAGTAAAAGGCAAAGAACATGGAAAAGGCTGCAGTCTCATTTGTTGGTAAGAAATTCAGGCCCTTTGAGTGGCTTATAGAAAAAAGCCTAGGGGCTGTAGCCTTCTCTTCTATAGTATTCATAGCATTGATTTTTATCTTCGTCTTCCGCGAAGCAGCAACAATTTTTACTCAGAGTGAAAAGAAGGATAATAGTGCTGTTGTTCAGGAGGAATTTGAAACATACGGTGAGTCAGAGGGCGATAATGCGATGGCTCTGCCAGCTGATTTACAAAGAGATGTTAATGAAGAACATGTAGGGCCAAAAGAATTACTCGCAACTGAATGGGTTCCTGTTTCTCTGCATCCTAAGTATGGACTTTGGCCTCTTTTTGTTGGAAGTCTCAAAGTTGCTCTAGTTGCACTTTTCATTGCAGGCCCTTTAGCAATTTTTGCGGCTTTGTTTACCTCATCATTTGCACCTGCATGGTTAAAAGAGACTTTAAAACCAGTAATTGA
>JAEUSG010000446.1 GCA_016788315.1 Fibrobacterota bacterium
CAGTCTAATAACATATGCAGAATCGATAAAAACAGTTATAGAGAAACATGTTGAAAGCGGATTATTGGGTAAGACAGAGCTTTTGCGTAGTGTAAAGGATATCACTCTACTGGAGATGGAGAGAGGAACACTAGCCCGTGAATATGACAATAGCCTAAATTTGCTCGGTACACTCTGGGGTGCAAACTACGGTACAGTTAAAAATCTTTCGGGAGAGTTACATGCAGTTAGAATAATCCGTTTGCATGATACTTTAAAATCTCAGTTGGAAATGAGTCCGGTTCTTAGATCATCATTAGCCGGGATAGAGGCAGCAAAGGCAGTTGAGGCAGAAAATAAATCTCAAGGATATCCGGAATTGATGGTTAAGGGTGGTGTAATCCGCGATTCTGAATCAGATGTAAACAAATTTACAATCGGTGCGACAATCGGATTGCCCATTTTCAATAGAAATAGCAGTGCCGTTATTGCAGCAGGCAAAAGGAGTGAAGCTTCAGATGAAAAAAGTAAAGCTGTTAGAAATGAGCTTAATGCAAAACTAATTGAGTGCGATGCTGCAATAGGGATGCTTGAATATAAGGCTAATGAGCTTAAGGAGAAGGTAATTCCTCAAACAGAAGAGGTACTTAAAGAGCTCAGGCGTCTCTTTGCAGCTGGAAAGAGCAGTTATATGGAATTGATAACAACCCAGCGTGAACTTGTAGAGGCTTGGCGTGATTATTTAAACACTGAAACTGAAATCCGGCTTGTGATGGCCGATATAATAGAACTTACCGGTCAATCAAATCAGGAGTAATAATATGAAATTTTATGAATCAATTATTGTAATTTTAATTATTGTTTTATCTCTATTTTCAAGCTGTAAAAAGGGTGATGAAAAAGAGGCAGTTGTAGAAAAAATAAAACCGATGATAGAAACGGAGCCGGCGGGTGAGGATAAATGCGTCGTGCTTACTCCTGCTCAGCGTAAAGAGATAAAAATCAAGATGGCTGCCGCATCAGTGGAGCCGCTTATCAGAGAGCTTGAATTGCCGGGCGAAATAGGCCCCGATCCAGAGAACGTACTTCATGCAGCTGCACGTTTCTCAGGAATTGCCAAAAAGATAACAAAGGCTATTGGGGACAATGTCAAGAACGGTGACACTCTGGCAGTTATTGAAAACAATGAAAACCTAAGTCTCTACACTGTTCTGGCTAGCAGAAGCGGAACAGTCATTGACAAACATATTGTTCCAGGTGAGTATGTAGAGGCGGGTCGTGATCTTTTTGTTATTGCTGACCTTTCAAGAATTGCAGTAAGTATAGCAATCTTTGGATCAGATGCAGATATTGCCGTAAAAGGGGCGTCAGCCAGAATAATGGATCTGACAGGAAAAAGAGCAGCTTCCGGAGTCATAGATTATGTCAGTCCTTTTCATAACGAACAGACAAGATCTCTTACAGGCCGAATGCTGCTGCCAAACACAAAAGGGTTCTGGAAACCCGGGGCGCTTGTAAGGGTGAGAATTCAGCATAAAGAGGCTGCGCCGACATTGGCCGTGCCGAATGAGGCGATTCAGTTAGTTGATGGTATTCCTCATGTATTTATTCCGGAAACTGCTGTGGAATATGCAGCTGTTCCTGTTACACTGGGACGAAAAGGTGCCTTTAAAACAGAAATCTTAAATGGATTGGCTACAGGTGATTCCCTAGTCATTGAGGGTGCGTTTGAATTAAAAGCGCAATTTGCAGTTCAGGCTATTGGCGAAGGTGAAGTCTGTTCGCACTAAAGAAAGGCAGTTGCTGTGAAACGAATTATACAAACAGGTCTTAATAATAAAATATTGGCATTTTTTATAGTGGCGTGTATCGTCCTTGCAGGAACATATTCTGTCCGCACACTCTCGCTTGATGCATTTCCTGATGTGTCCGGTATTCAGGTTGAAATATTGAGCAGCAGTCAGAGTCTGTCACCGCTTGAACTGGAAAAACAGGTAACCTATCCGGTTGAAATAGCGATGCGCGGGCTTTCAGGTCTCACAAGCATGCGGTCAACAACTAAGTATGGTTTATCAGTGGTAGTCCTGGTCTTTGATGACAACACTGATATTTACTTTGCGAGGCAGCAAGTTTTTGAGCGTCTTTCCGGAATAGCGTCAGAACTGCCGGAAGGGGTTGAACAGCGTCTTGGCCCGATTGCATCAGCTCTTGGAGAGATATATCACTATACATTGACAGCGCCGGAAGTTTCTTCCGACTCGGAAAGGGTCAGGCAATTAACAGAACTGCGCACTCTTCAGGATTGGGTGATTGCTCCCGCACTGATGGGAGTTGCCGGTGTTAATGAGATAAATGCATTCGGCGGTTATGTTCAGGAATATCTGGTTGAAGCCGATCCATACCTGCTACTGCAGTATCAGGTGTCAATGGATGATTTACTTAATGCACTTAAGGATAACAATCAGAACAGCGGTGCAGGATTTATTGTTGTTGGACAGGAACAGCACATCGTTCGCGGAACGGGAAGTATTCTGTCACTTTCAGATATTAATGGAATATTTATAAAATCACGGGATGGAGTTCCTATTCACGTTCGAGATGTTGCGAAGGTTTCATTGAACCATGCACCTAGACAAGGTCTTGCAATGCGGGATGGTAAAGGAGAGGCTGTCGGTGGAATTGTGCTCATGCTTCGCGGCCAAAACAGCATGGAAGTCGTCCAACGTGTTGTTGAAAAGGCCGCTGAAATTAACAAGAGCACTTTGTTGCCGCCTGGTGTTCAGATTAAGCCCTATTACGTTCGTTCTGACATGGTAAAGACTAATATCCGTACAGTTGTCCGATCATTGATTGAGAGTGCTGTTCTTGTAATCATTGTTCTCTATCTTCTGCTCGGAAATCTTCGCGGAGCAGCTGCAGTGCTTCTTGTGCTGCCGCTTTCAATGCTTCTTACATTTGTAATTATGAAAGTCTTTAACATGAGTGCCAATCTCATGTCTTTAGGAGGCCTTGCAATCTCTCTAGGTATGATTATAGATGCGACAATTATTCAGGTGGAAAATGTGCAGCGTCATCTGCTTAAAAATGAGACAGGACCAGTGCGGATAGCAACAGTCCTGAAAGCAGTAGTAGAGGTACGTAAACCGAGTATTTTCGGTGAGTTGATCATAGCGTTGACCTTTATTCCTATTCTTACACTTCAGGGAATGGAAGGAAAAATGTTCAGTCCGCTTGCTTTGACAGTTGCTATAGCTCTTATTGCATCACTCTTTTTATCAATATTTGTAGTACCAACAATATGTCTTACATTACTGAAACCTTCTGAACATGAAGAGACTAAACTGGTCAAAGTTGTAAAGCGGTTTTATTTTCCTGCATTATCATATTGTATAGCAAAGCCTAAATGGGTAACTGCTTTATCTCTCTTTCTGCTTCTTATGGCTGGATTTACTGCGAGCCGTTTCGGACGAGAATTTATTCCGGTAATGGATGAGGGGGCATTTGACATGGACATTGCACTAATGCCCGGTATTTCTCTTGAACGGTCTGCAGCGATATCACTTGAAGTTGAAAAAAGGCTTATGCGTTTTCCAGAACTGGTTTCAATTGTAGGAAAAACAGGCCAGACAGGAATTGCAGTTGAAGCTCGGGGAGTAGACAAAACTGGATATGTAGGCATCTTGAAGCCTAAGAATGAATGGACCAGTGCAAAAACCAAAGAGGAACTATTTGAGAAAATGCGTGATTCATTGGCAGATATCTCAGGAATGGTTTTCAGTTTTAGTCAGCCTGTACAGTGCAGAATAGATGAACTTGTTTCAGGAACCCGCTCTCAGCTGATAGCCAAACTTTCCGGACCTGATATGGATGTTTTAAAGGAAAAAGCTGAAGAAATATCATCAATAGTATCTGCAATTCCGGGGGCCGCTGATGTTGTTCCTGAAAAAACCAGCGGTCAACCTTATGTAACTATACAGTTGGATAAAGAAAGAATTGCAAGATATGGCTGTTCTGTAAAATCAGTTTTATCTCTTGTTTCGGCGGCAATAGGAGGTGAGCAGGCAACTAGAATTCAGGAAGGCAATAGAGTTACAGATGTAACGGTTAGACTTGCGGCTCAATATAGAAATTCACCTGAACAGATAGGGAGTCTCCTGATAACTGCAGATAATGGAGGTTCAATCCCATTAAGAGAGGTTGCAGATATTGTGGTTTCAGAGGGGCCTGTGCAGATAAGCCGTGAGGATGGAAGTCGGCGAATTGGTGTTGAGGTAAATATATCAGGCCGTGATATTGCCTCTTTTGTTGAAGAAGCTGACAAGCAGATTCGTGAAAAAGTAAATCTGCCTTCAGGATATCTGTTAAGCTGGGGTGGTCAGTTTGAAAATCAGCAGCAGGCAATGAAGAGGTTCTTGATAATTACCCCGCTTGCGATTGCTCTGATTCTTCTACTGCTTTATATCTCGTTTAACTCCATAAGAATGGCTATGCTTGTATTGTCTACATTACCTTTTGCATTAATCGGCGGTGTTTTTGCGTTAAAACTTTCCGGTTTATATTTGTCGGTACCAGCATCTGTTGGTTTTATCGTACTCTTCGGTGTTTCCGTATTGAATAGTCTTGTATTGATTTCTTACATAACAGAATTGCGTAAGAGTGGTCAGAGCCGTACACATGCCATTACACAGGCTTGTACTATGCGTTTACGACCGATTCTAATGACGGCTGCGATAACTGTGTTCAGCTTGATTCCGATGCTTTATGCAACTGGACCTGGCTCGGAAATTCAGAAGCCGTTAGCAGTTGTCGTTGTTGGTGGACTACTAACAGCTACACTTGCTACTCTTTTGGTTCTTCCAACACTTTACAGATGGTTTGAATCAAGTAAAGATGAATCCATGTGATGTAGAAAATCAGCGTAAGCGCGATATACTCCGCTGTTAAGCAGTATTGTTCCATGGCTTTCATTAAAACCATGAAATTCTACTGAACCTAAGGAACGACCATATTTTAAAATGGTCGTTTCTTCAGTAAGTTGATCATAACGAGCATAAAGAAATTGGATTCTTTCAGCTTTGGTTATTGGAAAGCGTCCAACGGGGCTGATAGCATTTAGCGCAGCTTTCATGAGTGAATCGGAATATCCTTTATTTGTGAAGAGAAGTTTTGTCTGTTCAAGAGATGGAGAAGCCCATAGTGTACTCCAGTCCACTAATGGGATCATAAGTGACATATGATCGAATTCAACAGTTTGGCCCAAAAGAAGTAAATTTGCAGCGCCGAAACTTCCACCCCATGCTCCGATCTTTGTTACTCCCTGAGATTTAAGCCAGGCAGCACCAGTTGAAAGCTCTCTTACCGATGTGTAAACATTATTCATTAAATCAATCGGATTGATTGTGATTAATCCATCGCCTGCATCTGCATCTTCTTTTTTCCGCTCTAAGTGGTAGGGAGGAACCCATACTAAAACAGTCCAGCCTTGAGAAAGTTCCTCTTCAAAAAAGCGACGGATAAATCGAAAAGCAAAATCAGATACACCAAAACCTGGAGCCCAGAGAATAGCCTTATTGTTCGCAAGAGGTTCACGTGAAAAGAGATAAAAGTTGGCAGTATCAGGATTACCGTCTTCTCGTAAGATTGCGGTAGGAAAGGAGAGGAGTTTTGTAGTTACCGGTCCACCAGCTTTGGAGGGGCGTATTTTCCAGCGGCTGAAAGGTCTTATTGTAATTGAGTCCGGAGAAACTAATGGATCTGCGGAAATGTGAAAGTCTTTCAAATAGTTAATAAGTGATTCAGGTTCACTCTGTCTTACCGAATTTTTTTCCAGATACTTTCCTATGTCGCGTAGTCCCTGTTTGTCTAAAGATGTTTTAATATCCATACATGAAAACAGGAGTAAAATAATGGACAAAAGAGGAAATATCTTGAATCTATTGATCATCGATTATTACTCTTTACTGCTAATAAAAGAGGCGCGGAGTTTTAATGCAACATTAACAAGAGCAATCATAACCGGAACTTCAATCAGCGGTCCAATTACTGCGGCGAATGCCTCCTGTGATGCAATGCCGAATACCCCTACCGCAACTGCGATAGCGAGTTCAAAGTTGTTGCTGGCTGCAGTGAAGGAAAGACTTACAGCTTCGCCATATGGTATGCGAAGTTTTCTAGTAAAATAGATGGATCCGGAAAACATGATGAGAAAATAAATTGACAGGGGGATGGCAACACGAATAACGTCAGCAGGGTTAGAAATAATCGTTTTACCCTGATAGATGAACATTATTACAATTGTAAATAGAAGCGCAATTAATGCAACAGGCCCTATTTTTGGCATGAACTCTTTTGTATACCAGTCACTTCCCTTTATCGGTTCCAGTATCATTCTTGTAAGAAATCCTGCTGCAAAAGGAATTCCAAGATAAATGGCTACACTTACTGCGATTTGTTTCATTGAAATATTGACCACGTAACCAGTGAGACCGAACAATGGTGGCAGGACTGTTACGAATATCCAGGCGTAAAGTGCAAAAAAGAAAACCTGGAAAAGTGAGTTAAATGCAACCAGGGCGGCGGCATATTCACTGTTGCCGTCTGCAAGGCTGTTCCAGACAATAACCATTGCTATGCATCGGGCAAGTCCTATAATGATTACGCCGGTCATCAGATGTGAAGAGTCGTGTAGAAAAATTAGGGCAAGCGCAAACATTAATAGCGGTCCGATAATCCAATTCTGCAGTAGAGAGAGAAGAAGAGCTTTTTTATCTTTAAATACACCGCCAATCTTTCTGTAATTTACTTTGGCAAGTGGAGGATACATCATTATGATGAGTCCAATTGCAATAGGTATTGAGGTCGTTCCGACACTAAATTCAGATAAACCGGTGGAGAGATCCGGAAACAGCCAACCTAAAAGGAGGCCGATTCCCATAGCGACAAAAATCCAAAGTGTCAAGCAACGATCTATGAATGAAAGCCCTTTATTCATTTTAACGCTCCCGGAATAGTTTTTATATAGTCGCGGATCTCATCCCGGACAACTCTGTAGAAGTTTAGTGCCTCCTCCACTGTATTTGCATTCTTGGCTAATTTTGGCGGATCATCGAAACCTTTGTGAATGACTTTTACCCTTCCTGGAAAAATCGGGCAATTTTCATCAGCATGTCCACAGACGGTTATTACATAGTCAAACTGAATATGCATTAAATCACGGACGTTTTTAGATGTGTGACTTGAAATATCAACACCAGCTTCAGCCATTACTTTCACAGCATTTGGATTTAGGCCGTGTGTTTCTATTCCTGCGGAATATGCTTCTATTATATCACCTTTGAGATGGCGGGCCCATCCTTCGGCCATCTGGCTCCGGCATGAATTTCCTGTACATAGAAAGAGCACTTTTATCTTTTTGTTTTCTGGCATGTTTTACCTGTTATTGGTTTAGGGATTTTACTTCCGCAGCATGAACCGTCTTTTGATGTACAGATACAATGTTTTGAGACCCACTGTATAATCTCTTTAACTCTTGGCGAAGAGTTGTTGTCCGCTATTCTATAATAAACCCATTTGTCATCCTTCCGGCATTCTATAATTCCTGCAGCTTTCAGAATGCTCATATGCTTTGAAACTGTTGATGGAGAAAGTTTAAGAAAGTCAACTATCTGACAGACACAGAACTCTCCGCGCTTTAGAAGCATTAATGCCTTTACCCTGTTGGGGTCAGAAAGTGCTTTTGCTATTTCTATTATTTCTTTCATGAAGACTCCTAATAATTTCACATTTCGACACATAACGAAATATAAGATAATTCACACTTGAAGACAAACCCACCCCCGACCCCTCCCTTTTTCCCAAAGCGAAAAAAAGGAGGGGAGAAAGAGATAAAATTACATACGTCCCCCCTTTTTTGCTCTGAAAAAAGGGGGGCAAGGCGTTGCACCGAGCCTGCCGAGGTGGGGGTTCTATTTTACAATACTCTCAAATTATGCACAAGCGTCATATAAACACCTGAACCAACAAATACGACAGCCATAACCCTTCGAATCCATATTTCAATTGATGTAAGACGGCTGAATACTTTGCCGACTGCTTTCATGCTTACAGCCATTAATATTGCGAATAGAATAACGGGGACAGCAGTTCCTATGCCGTAAATAGATGGAATAATGAATGTTGAAGAATTACGGACAGCTACTGGAATAAGACTGCCGAAAAAGAATGCGGCGGAAACGGGACAGAAGGTTAGTGCGAAGAGAAGACCCAGTATCAATGCGCCCCATATGCCGGCTTTGTCAACTTTTTCTTTCAGCCTTTCTGAAAATCCGCCGGAACCTGTCCTGAAATCTATGAAACCAAAAAGAACCAAACCTGTAATTATCAGCAGCGGCCCTATAATCAGATTCATGTTTCGCTGAAGAAACATTGATAGATGCGGAATGGACAGAATGCTTTTAGTTACAATAAATCCAACGAGTGTGTAGGTTATTATTCTGCCGATAGTATAAAGAAGACCGGCAGTTAAAATTCCCCTTACTGTACCAGCCTTTCGTCCTACATAGGATATTGCGGCTATGTTTGTTGCCAATGGACAGGGACTTATTGATGTTGTAACTCCAAGAGTAAGTGCTATCCAGTAGTCAATAATGAAAGATTCCATTTTAATTTATGATTTTATAAAGGTTCGTAATTCACTTGTAATGTACGCTTTGAAAACATCATCCTGTCCGATAAGATCCCATATTTTATCGAGGTTCTTCCACTTTTTCTGAACGCCTTTTTCCATTGAAGAGACTATTACAGATTTTGTGAAAAGACCATATTCGTCGATAAAGTGTTTATTCTGCGGTTCATCGATATTGACAGCTTTAAAAACAATATTTCCTTTTTTAAGCTCATCTGCAAAATTCTGATCGAGAGAGGCTTTGGTTGTGTTTTCGAGGTAAATACAGGATCTGCATCGCTGATTTGTGAGGAAGTAATAAACTACAATATGTGTATCAGGAAGATTCTTAGAGACAGCGGTTTCGTTATTTTTAGACGGAGGAACTTTTGAAGGGTCGCTTTTTTTAGCACAAGCGATAAAGGTTATTAAAAGAGCTATGGTTATAACTATCGATTTGAATCTATAGTTTTTCATAATGAAATGACCTTTTTGATCTCTTCTATGGACGGAACCTTCCCGGACATCTTTACAATACCGTCAACTGCTAAAGCAGGAACAATCATTACCCCGAAATCAAGAATTTCATTGATTTCTGTTACCTTTGATAATTCATATCCTTCACCGAGCTCTTTTACTGCAGCTTCAGTAGCTTTGTAAAGATTTTCACATTTGGAACACCCCGTTCCTAAAACTTGAATCTTTTTCATATTACCCCTTTAATAGAGTTATAAGGTCATTTGAAAAATATATGATATATTAATGATATAGATGAAAAAAGCAATTATAAATCCTCATAAATGCCAATCATGTGAATTATGTATTGTTATTGAAGAATGTTTCAGACGTGCACCATTCAGAGAATCACAAAAAGAAAAGCCATGGATAGATTTCTATAAGTGTTCAGGGTGCATGAAATGCAAAAAACTCTGTCCACATGGTGCTGTAGATGACGTTATTCAGCCCTGCAACGGGAAAGGCAAATCGGGCTGGTAATGCTATCTGAATTCACCTCGTAAAACTGACTTTTTTCCGCCTATACCTGGCCATTTTATTATTGTAAATCCAGCTGCCGTAAGATTGTTTACTACATCCCTTGCAACAGTGAATGTCGTACAGGTACCTTGAGGTTTGGTTTTCTTTCCAACTGCAATCATCAGTTCTTCGCGCCACATTTCAGGATTTGCTTTTGGGCCATGCCCATCCAGAAACCAGCATTCACAGGGTTTTTCAAGCGAATTCACCATGTCAAGTGCTTCACCAATGAACAGGTTCAGATATATTTTTCCAAAAGCGGCATGAATCTCCATTTTATGCCACCCGGTCAGCTCTAAATTGAGCTTTTTGTATTCATTAATAAGCAACTCAATAGCAGAACCTGTTTGAGCTTCAAATGGTTTAAGTATTTCATCCATTCTTGATGCAGTGATGGGATAAAGTTCAACAGAATAAATATCAATTGTGAGATCTTTCAAGCCGCTTTTGTCCAGCAAGGAAGTAAGGGCAACAACATTACGACCTGTACCGAATCCTAATTCGCCAATTGACAATGTTTTTGTGCCTGTAGTCTGTTCAGAAAGACGTTTTAAAATATGATTACCTTCAAAATGGATATAATTAGCCTCTTCGACGGCATTGACAATGTCAAAATAGCGATCGTTAAAGTGTTCATTAATCAAATAAGCAGGGATATCAGCGAAAGATTTATCAAAAGGGTTCATTGCCAAGAAAATAAAGCATACCGAGTGCTGAAATGCACTATTTTGATAATTACATTAAAAAGGGAAGTTAAAAAGATGGCAAACAGATTCGATCCGAAGCAGATCCATAAACTCGATAATCCAAAGCGAAAGAGTCTTCTTCCACCGGAAAAAGTATTGGAGATAATTGGATTGAAAGAGGGGGAGACCTTTTTAGATGTTGGTGCAGGAATAGGCTTCTTTACGCTGCCGGCTTCTATGATAGTAGGAGTTAACGGAAAAGTATTTGCAGTCGATATTCAGTCAGAAATGCTCGACGAATTGGGTAAAAGAATTCCTGCAAATGTAAATAATATAGAGCTGATTCAATCAGATGAGACGAGTCTTGGGGCATTCAATGAACTTTCTGATAAAGCAGTTTTATGTCTCGTACTTCATGAGATCGACAAACAGGAACCATTTCTAAAAGAAATTCACGACAGACTTAAAGCTGGCGGAACTTTAACAGTTGTTGAATGGTTAAAAAAAGAGACAGAAATAGGTCCGCCGGTTGAAGAGCGGATGACAAATGAAGAAATTGAGAGTATGATGGAAAAGGCTGGGTTCACATCTTTTAAGAGCATTACATTTTCTGATACATTTCAGGTAATCACCGGCAAAAGTCATGAGTCTATTTAAAGAGCACCATCTTTCAAATTCCTGGGTAAAGGAAAACAGATTTATAGGGCAGAATGCTGACAAATCAGAACTGCCCATTTTTAAAGAGGTACGTAATAAGCTGCCAATTCCTTTTTGGGAGGGGAATGACAGTGTAATTGATTGCTATTGGAAAGCATGGGAAATAGCATTTTCAAATCTAAGACAGCCGACCTCCGAGAATGGTTTCATTTCGCCATATATTGACACTGCGTTCAATGATTGCCTTTTTATGTGGGACTCATCTTTTATCATGCTTTTCGGAAGATACGGCATCAGGGCTTTTGACTTTCAGAGAACACTTGATAACTTTTATGCCAAGCAGCACAAAAGCGGCTTTATCTGCAGAGAGATCCGAGAGAGTGACGGAATAGATACCTTTGACTGCTTTGATCCGGCCAGTACCGGCCCTAACCTTCTTCCGTGGCCTGAATGGGAATATTACCTTAACTTTGGTGACAGGGAACGGCTTGCAAAAGTGTTCCCCGCTCTTGTAGCATATTATCAATGGTACCGCGACCATCGCAGCTGGCCGGATGGCTCGTACTGGTCATGCGGATGGGGCTGTGGAATGGATAATCAGCCGCGCCTTCCCAATCGTAACACAGGAGATTTCTTCGGCCACGGTTTCATGAGCTGGGTTGATATTTCGCTGCAGCAGATATTTGTCGGAAAAATATTTCTGGAGATGGCAGAGGTTTTGAATAGAAGCGGTGAGATAAAAGAGATTAAGGATGAAATTGAAAAGCAGACTGCATACGTAAATAATGTTTTATGGGATCCAGGAAAAGGATTCTATTTTGACCGCTTCAGAGATGGAACTCTTTCCAATGTCATGAGCATAGGCGGTTTCTGGTCACTTCTGGCAGATACACTGAATGAAACTTCGCTTAAACAGATGGTTGACCACTTAAGAGATCCGAAAACTTTCAATAGACCTCATAGAGTACCTTCTCTTGCTGCGAGTGATGCAGATTATGATGCAGGGGGAAAGTATTGGTGTGGAAGTATCTGGGCCCCAACCAATTATATGGTTCTGCGTGGATTAAACAAATGTAAAGAGAACGCATTAGCGCATGAGATTGCACTAAATCATGTCAAGTGTGTGACAAAAGTATTTGAAGAAACCGGAACGCTTTGGGAGAATTATGCTCCTGAAAGAATCGAACGTGGAGATGATTCAAGAAAGAATTTTGTAGGCTGGACGGGACTCGCACCGATATCTGTGCTTTTCGAAAACGTTTTCGGTATCAGAGCGGATGTTCCAAATAACACTATTCACTGGGATGTCCGGCTTCTTCAGGAGCATGGTATCCAGCAGTACCCGTTCGGCAGGGATGGATGGGTTAATCTCAGATGCGAAGCCCGTGAAAACGTGTCAGAGAAGCCTGTTATCTCAGTAGAATCTAACCAGCCAATAAATATCCAGATCACCTTGAAATAATAAAAATAGTGCTTCTCATTCTTTCTTTTTGCTGCATCTAACAGATAGAGCAGGCTCAAAAGAAACAAGATATTGTATTTTAACTAAATTCAGGAGAAGCATGTTATGTCTTTAATTTTCAAATCAATGGTTTGTCTGATTGGTGCAGCTGCACTTTTTACCGGTTGCTCAAAAGAGCATGGTGTTTTAAGTGCTGATGATGCAAGTTTAAAAAAGGAGCTTTTCTCAATAAGTGGATTTGCATCTCTAATACCAAATAGTAACTATGCTCTCTCAAAAGTTTCTGAAACTTTACCTACTGAGGTTATAAAAGCACTTGAAGAGAGTAAATATCCTAAGATTGCTTTGGTGTGGAGTGATCGTAATGAGGTGGGTGATATAAGCGTAGATGATCAAATCAGCCCATTTTGCGTTGCTACAAAAACTACGTGGCCATTAAATTTTAACATACGTTGTTTTGATGCTCCATCTCAATTTGCTGACTATGGTGATATCTCTCTTAACAATACCTCATTTAAAAACAAGATCGCCTTAGCTACAATATGGCTTTTTAACGACACGCAAAATGATAATTACGTTGATCTACACATAAAGCCAGATACAAGCACTATAAGAACAGAACAGTATTTTTATCTACGACAGCCTAATAAGGATTGGTTGCTTGGAATAGCGAAATATCATTTCGTTGTGTATGTTGCTGATTCCCAAGTAGCATCTGCTTATAACCACTGGGCAGATTCATTGATTCATGCAAAAAATGTGAATGAAGGTGATGAGGTTTGGACGAATCTGAAACCAGGGTATAATCTAATGGAAGCAGTAAATGTAAGGGATACTGTTTTTCAACAAGGGACTCCATATGAGCAAAAACGCCAAACATATGATTATTTCAAAGCTGTTCCTTCAACAATTCCAATAGAAATAGAATTTAGAACCAACGGAACATCTTATTCCGGAGGAGTAGTAGGCTATTGAGCATAGAAGAATTATTTGCAAAGTATTCTGAATCTGTATACCGGACATGTGTCCGGTATACAAACAATCCGGATGATGCAGCGGATCTTGTGCAGGAGACCTTTATCAAAGTAGAAGGCTCTCTTTCACAATTTAAAGGAGATAGCGGATACTTTACCTGGATTTACAGAATAGCAATAAATGAATGTCTTCAATTTTTGCGGAAGAATAGACGAAAGGTTCGCCTTGATGAAAACGAGCACAAACATGTGCTTGTGCTGGAGGGGTTGGAAAAACCGGTTGAAACAAAACTGCTACTTGATGAAATATTATCTCTCTTTGACGACAGAACGAGAAAAATTGTCTTTTTAACCTGCTTCGAAGGATTGGATCAGGAGGAAACAGCAGAGATGGTTGGAATTTCCAGGCGGGCAGTTGTTGAGCGGTTGACAAAGTTTAGGGAGAAGGCAGCTAAATACATGTTAAAAGAGTGCGAATAAATATGGATACACAAAAACATCTTTCACGGGCATGTCTCGAATCTATTGTGTGTGGCGATAAAATGGCAGAGACAGATCCAAACGTAAAAGAACATTTAGAAAAATGTGAAGAGTGTTCAGCGTATCTTGCGAAGGCAGGATCAAAGTCATACTATTTTCATAAAAAGTATCCAACATGGGATGCTCTTAAAACAAAAGAGAGGAAAAAAGGTTTTTTCCTTTCATGGCTGGACAACATAGTAACTGGGTTTAAGAGACCGGCATTGGCACTAGGATCTATTGCTCTGATTTTAGGTGTTGTCATTATTACCGGAAAACATGATGAAGCTTCAAATGATCTCGATATAAAAGGGAATTCAGTAGTTTTCTGTTATCTTAACGGAAACAGAATATCGTCAAATATCGATACTATATTCTGCAAAGAGGGAGACACCATTTCGTTTTCTGTAACAACGGATAAGCCTGTGTATTATGCCGTTTATTATAGCGATGATAACGGAGACCTTGAACGTTATCTGCCCTTAAACAATAAAGATCAAAAACAGATTGGAAAACCTTCCGGAGAAAATATTCCAGAACAGATTATACTGGAAAAAGAGTTCAGAGAAGAAAAAATATTTGTGCTAACATCAACAAACAAGATCGAAAAATTTATAAAGTCTAGTGATGTTAATATTAAAGAAAAACTATTAATTTACAAAGAGCCATGAAACTACTTGCAGCCCTTTTAATGCTATTCACCATTTCCGATGCAGAGATAGTGAAACTCTCTCTTGTTATTGGAAACAACATCGGTCTAGCTAACGAAAAGCCATTGAAATATGCAGTTTCTGATGCAAAACGGGTATCCGATGTTTTTAATGCACTTTCCGGTGTTGACAAGGATAGAAGTTATCTTTGTCTGAATAAAGATATTTCTGAAGTTGAAGCGCTATTGCAGGAGGTTTCGGGTCGTGTAAAGGAGATAAAAAAGCAGGATAAGAGCGTTCAACTTACTGTCTATTATTCCGGCCATGGCGGAGATGATGGTTTTCATATGAATGGCAAAACTTTAGAGGTGGCAACGATCAGAAAAAGATTTGAAGAGATGGACGCGGATTTGAAGATTCTAATTGCTGATGCCTGTTTTAGCGGAGCGCTACTCGATGAAAAGGGCGGTCGTGTTATTAAACCGGCTACTGTTTATTCTCAAAAAGATCTCAATGTAAAAGGGTCTATCATTTTAACATCAAGTTCTGCCGGTGAATTTTCTCATGAATCAAAGGATCTTAAGGGGTCTCTTTTTACCCACTATTTTATATCCGGTTTACGCGGCGCAGCAGATTATGATCGTGACAGCAAGATATCTCTGTGGGAATGTTATCATTTTGCACGTGTGAATACTTTGCGAGAAGCGGGTGAAAGTGTTCAGAATCCCAGTTTTGATTATCAAGTTCAGGGAACAGAAAATCCTGTATTGGCAAATATGAATAATGGAAATGCATTTGTGAAATTTAAGGAGTGCTCTGAAGGGCTTTACAGAATTGTTGATACAAGAAGTGGAATTTTAATTTCATCAATTAGAGTTTTAGGTGGTGATTCAGCTTCACTTGCTCTTCCGCGTAGCACATATCAAATTCATCACACTCGTGACAAAGGGGTTGATATTGCTGTACTGGATTTGACCTGGGGTGGAACGCAGATTGTTAATGCAAAACAGTTTAGAATGTATCCTGCTGATGTACTTGTGAAAAAAGGGTATGAGGGTTTAAAACATAAACCTTCATCGATTCGTATAACGGGTGGATTAAGAGAGGGTTTTAATAATTCGGGAGAATTTCTTTTATCCGGCGGAATAGCCTATGAATACAGTACATTTACAGGAAGCGTTGAAGTTTATGGTGATTACAGTAGCGATAAAGTTACCGGTACCTATTTCAAAATCGATCAGAAATATATTCAAACAGGGTTAGCAGGCAGATACTGGCTAATGAACAAATCGTATTGGAGGCTTCACGCGGGGGCACAAGTTACATTTACACTACTAGAACAGAAATTTGAACGGCAACATGAATCTGAATTGATAACTGCAGGGTATCCACCAATGCCAACTGTATGGGGACATATTGCAGGTGCATTTTTGCTGTTCGGCGGAGATGTTATGCTACCTTTGAATTTGGATTTGGGTGCAGAAGCTTCATTTGGCATTAATGCCGCCGATAATGGTCATGGTGCAACAGAAAGTTGGATACGTTTTCCTGTTCGTTTATGGGTTGGCTATCGTTTCTGAAAAATATATCGACTTTTTATCGACATACGGGTTAGTTTATGCATATTATAATATAAATGGAAAATTACTGGCAGAATTTACACAAGAATAGAGAGCTTAGCGGATTGCAGGTTGTCTGCTGTCCAGAACTTCCTCTAATATGCAATGAAGTATTGCATTCTCAGCATAAAGCTGCTTTTAATAAGCTGCTATGTGCATATAAACATAACGGAAAAGATCTGAAAGCGCTGGATGTCGGTTGCGGTTTTGGAAGATGGTGTGCTGAATATGAAAAAAAAGGAATATCAGCATACGGAATTGATATTGGCGGTAGCAGTTATATTAAAGCCTCCGCAACAAAAATCCCTTTTAGAGACAAAATATTTGATATCGTTTCGACTGTAACAGTTCTTCAGCATCTAGATAAAACTAGTCAGGAAGCAGCTCTCAGTGAAATTGATAGGGTATCAATAAAGGGGAGTGCGCTGCTTTTGATGGAACATGTATGTGATGTTCCGGGTAAGGTATGGGAGGGTGTTTTTCCAAGGACTGAAGGCGAATGGGTCTCAGCATTGGAAAATATGGGATACTTTATAAAGCAGAAAATCTATTTTCAATATACTCCCATAATGACAACTGCCATAAAAAGTTTCAACATAATTGAAAAATTGAGAAAGGGAAATAGAAAAGCAGTTCAATCTGAAAATAAGGTAGATGGTAAAAATAGGTCTGCAATAAGAACCTCTTTAAGATTACGATTCTACAGAAAAATAAAAGCTTTTACCCTTTCTGTTGCTGCTGCTTCAGATTATCTTATTACCGGCAGGGGACAATTCAAAAAAGGAAGTCATCTTGGGCTTCTTGCAGTTAAAATTGACAGCATTAAAGACTAGGAGCTGATGATATGGAAAAGGGGCAAAGACTGATAAGAACTTCAATACCTGTTCTTAATTCCAAGGATATCAAACTTGGTAAAGAGGGACAGATATACCGCTCCTGGTCTGTTACTCCAGGCGATTTTTTCAGAATCTATAAAGATGAACCGCTTTATCTTGAAGTGAATTTCAGAGAGGACTTAAAGGCTCCTAAAGTTGTGCTGTACACAGATATGCTGAGTAAGGGTAAAGAATGGAGCGAAATAGAATTTGAAAAAGTAACACCGAATAATTTCCGGATATCGGTAAATCCTAAAAGGTGCGGCATATTTCAATTTAAGATCAAGCACTCTCCCGACAACGGCAAGAGCTGGTTCTGGGACAGAGTTCCATTTACAAAAGTAATTGTTGATCCGGCAGGGGCCAAAGATATCAGAATGTATACACTCCTTCCAACCGCAACAGGGAACATAACAGCATGGAAGAGAGAGCTTACACATATTAAGAATCTGGGATTTAATATGATCCATCTGCTGCCGATTACAGCCATGGATGAATCTGAAAGTCCCTACGCCGCTGCAGACTTATTTGATGTTGACCACTCTTTCAGGGACGCTGCAGATAAAAGAGGAGCATTGGAGCAGTTTGAGGACTTTGTCGAGGTTGCAAAAGAGAACGGTATCCGTCTCTGCATGGATCTTGTACTTAACCATATCGGAATAAAGAGCAATGTCGCAAGGATGAAACCTGAATGGCTGATCCCGGATAGAAATGAAAGCGATAGCTTAATGAGAGCCGGCTGCTGGCATATGAACAAGTGGATTAAGTGGGAGGATCTTGTAAAGATCAATTACGACCATCCTGAAGAGCATGTCCGCAAGGAATTGACAGAATACATGAAGCAGTATGCCCTCTTCTGGGCTAACTATGCTGCCTATACGGGCGGTATGGTCCGCTTTGACAATCTGCATTCAAGTCATACCGGTTTCATTTATGATCTGATTCTGACATTAAGAAAAAAATATCCGGAACTAGTAATTCAGGCTGAGTTCTTTTCAGATTCCAATACACTGCTCAAAACAGCATCTGAATGTGAACTTAATCTGCTGCTTGCAAATCCGTGGGAACACCCGTTTGCTGAAGACTTACGGGACTACATAAGCTACCTTCATGAGATCAGTCCGGAACTGCTCTTTCTTAATCCTCTCACAACACATGATACAGGTGCACCTGCTCAACTCTATGGAAAGGCAGAGGCTGCAATTCCAAGGTATTTTGCACTTGCTTTAATGGGGACAGGTCAGACAGGTATTGTTCAGGGTACAGAGCATGGTGTACTGGAAAAGATTGAGTTTATCGGCAGAAACCGATCTGCGGCCTATCCGGAAATGAACAGATATTCCGATATGATCAGAAAGATTAATGGTTTGCACAACAGATTCCCGTTATTCCATCAGGGGCGAAATATCCGCTTTGTAGATGGCAAACATGGAGCTGTTCTTGCCTGTATAAGAGAAGACAAAAAGGGTGATCAGAAAGTACTTCTTGCGGCAAACATGGATACCACCGGAGAACACATGGTAACTCTTGATCTTACACCGCTGGCTGCCGTTATTGAGAAGGTGAAGCTTACAGATGCATTTTCCGGTCAATCGTTCATGGTTGACAGCGATATGATGGATGTTTTGATTGAACCATGCGGTGTGCGGGCGTTTATCGTCGGAAGATGATCCAGCGCTATGGTCGTTCACGAACGACCCGTACACGCGTAAGATCCCCACTGGGGATCAATCCCTTTTATGCGGCAGCGTCCGCAATCCGTTAGGTTTTATTCCTAGCTTCTTGAATCCGTAATACAGCGTCCGCGGTGAGATTTGCAGCTCTTCTGCAACACGTAATACAACGCCGTTATGTTTTGCAAGAAGGGCTTCTATTTCCTCGCGGGAAGAGTGAAAAGCATTCTTTTTCCGTTTTCCTGAGACCGGAACGGAAATTTCTTCAGACGATAATGTGATATGATCTGCCTGTATATCATCTGTATCACAGAATATGACAGCACGCTCCATAATATTCTTTAATTCGCGGATATTTCCCGGCCAACTGTATGAGTAAAGTTTTGTAAATGCAGCGGCAGAAATACTTCTGATCTTTTTACGGTTAAGGCGATTGAAAAAGTTTAGAAAATAGTGACATAGTTCCGATAAATCATTTAATCTCTCACGCAATGGAGGCAGTAAAATAGTCACGACAGCAAGGCGGTAATAAAGGTCTTCGCGGAAGAGCCCTTTACGGACTGCTTCTGAAAGGTCAACATTTGTTGCAGTAATTATCCGCAGTGTTAGCTTACGAGGGGTTGTTCCGCCTAATCTAGTCACAGTAAAATCCTGTAGAAACTGAAGAAGTTTTACCTGTGTTGCTGCAGAGAGGTTCCCGATTTCGTCAAGAAAGAGAGTTCCCTGATCGGCGCGTTCAAAAAGTCCCTCATGAGTCTTAAGCGCTCCAGTAAAGGCTCCCTTCTCATATCCAAAGAGTTCGCTTTCGATAAGTGACTGGGGCAGCGCTGAACAATCGGTTTTAATAAAGGGGCCGGAAGCAAACTGACTTTTCTTGTGAATGTGTCTCGCTAAAACCTCTTTTCCTGTACCCGTTTCACCCAAAAGTAAAATTGTCGCCGAAGAATCTGCGGCCCGCGCAGCTGTTTCAAGTGTTCTGGCCATAACTTTACTTGATCCGACAGGTTCATCAGGATCCTGACTAAACCGCCCCAGCATCCGTTTTAAGCGGGTAGTTTCACTTAGCTCTTTCTGGTACTGGTTTTCAATACGGTTCAGTCGGTTCTGTAATTCAGTGATATCCTGCAACCTCCAGCCGGTAACTTTTCCAGAGACTGACGATGTCAAGTAGCTGTCAAATCTATTGAGCAAAAAATATCTCTGTTCACTGCCTCGTCCCTGAACAAGAAGTTCTTCAGCAGGAGACTCACCAGTTTTTAATGAAACATAAATTGAAATAGAATGAAGCAGATGTTTGTCTCCTGAACGCAGGTAAAGGATTATGGCTGTGTCACTCCTGTCAACAGGATCGAATTCAAAATATTTATATACAATACCTTTATCTGCTATACTGCCGAACATGGCATTTCCCACATTCATGAATTCGATCTCATTTATATGTTCATATTTAAGAAGAGGAGAGCGTGTTGATATGAACCCCTCTCTTTTGTATATGAACCTGTTATTTGAGATACCGGTAAGATATCCGTTGCTGTCTCGATAACTTCCAACTTCTTTACTGTCACCCAAAATTATAAATGGACCTGATGATTTTGAAGGTTGGAAACGGATTTTAATCTTAACATTATGTGTACGAAGATTCACAGAGATTGGCAGTGTTAAAAAAGAGCCATAATCACTGTGTGCTTCCCACATCAGCCCTTCTTCAGATGGTTTAAAGTCCGTCGGTGAATCGCATATTTCTTTGTCAATTTCTTTAGCAAATTTATAATCTTTGTTCCATATTTCATGCCATGACTCAGTCGGCGGAATTGTTGTAAGATCAAGATGTTTCTTCTGCAGCTCCTCGGGTGTTGGAGTGATGAAATCACTAATATTTCGATGGAGAAGTTTGTGTGGATCTTCACCTTTAGTGCCAAATACATTGAAGAAGGTCTGATTGAAAGCAGAAATGGTGCTATCTTCATTTAAATAGAATTGAATGCCTGTGTTTTTTTCAAATGTCAACGGTACAAGTGAAGAAAGAACAATCGTTGCCAGATATTGAGCGTCTGCGATAGGAAAAAGACGCATTGTCAATAACGGTAATTCGGAATAAATATTATGAAAGCCGGTAGAAAAATCGAATTTGTCCGAAGTTGCAAATAGCACTTTACCGGTTTCGAAAATTCTGGCTATGGATTCATCCTGTTTGATACCGAAAAATTTCCTGATGTTACCCGTAGCGGATATTTCCTTGATGATGGAATATGCGAATCCTTCGGTTTGGATAGCTACATGAAGAATATCACCAGCGTCGTTAACAATGATTGAAATATTTCTAGGCGCTAATAATAGGGTTTTGTCCATGTTCAAAAATACGCAAATATATGTAATAATATCAAATTGAACTACGCAAACATGCGCAATATAGGTGGTTGCTGTTTGTATCTTGTTTTATTTCAATATGTTATTGTGTGGTTGTGTTTTTGCAATTAGATAATATCACTAGAAATTCAAATATCCGGAGGTCATTATGGTCAAACTTATTACATCTCTCTCAGTTCTGTTTCTTCTTCCGTATTTGTCCTATTCGGCTGCTTTGCAGTTTGTTTCACCTCCGGCGATGTCTAAGGATGGTTCTGCATGGAAGGTTACATTTGAGCTAAACAGGACTAGTGACGTTGAAGTTTCTATTGTCAATCCTGTTGATTCTACTGTAGTGCGTCATCTGGCTGCTGGTATGCTTGGAACCAACCCACCGCCACCTTTAACTGCAGGGTCGGCAGCACAGACTATTTTCTGGGATGGAAAAGATGATTTCGGGAAAACTGTATCACAGCCGGAAGCATTGACAGTTAGAGTAAGATCAGGTCTTGGTGTCAAGCTTACTGGAATTGCCGGTGAAGATATGTACAGCATTGATGGAGGTACAGGTGGACTTGTTTTAGGTGATAATGGATCAGTTATTGTACTTGGGACACGTTTATTTGGGCATGGTCCCCGTTCTTTCATACGCGAATATAGTGCATCTGGCATATATGTTCGTACTCTTTATCCTCCGCCAGCCTCTCTTCCGGCTGATTCAGTTTCAGCCTACAGCATAAACTTATGCAATTCCGCATGGTCGCCAAGAACTGGCAATATTGAGTCTGCACCGCAAATAACAAACACCCTTGCAAGTAATGGTGGTGTGTTGTCGCCCATAGGACTACCCGGACAAATGGTGTTGACAATGGGAAACGATATGCAGATTATGAGTACAAATGGGGCTGTTTATCCGACAAGAAAGATCATTAATTCACCCGCAGCACCTACCGGATATTCCATGATGGGGCCAAGTTATATGATAGCTTCAGAAGACTCTTCATACTTTTACCTGTCTGGACGATATTTCGGTCAAGTAAATATGGGCAGTTGGCTGACGAATGCATTGACAACAGGGTTCTGGGCTGATGGACAGGTGTTTCGTGTAAATCGCAAGACAGGTGTCGTTTCACAGTGGCTCTTGATTGATTCAGTTCCGGTGACCTCAGCAGAAAGAG
>JAEUSG010000450.1 GCA_016788315.1 Fibrobacterota bacterium
AATGATGTAATAATATGCGAAAAATTCGGTATGTTACATGTTGATTGACAAAAGGTATGAGTAATAATAAAAAGAAGAAATATATGAAAAAACAGTTTAGCTTTATTTTTGTAGCAGTTTTGAGTTTTGTTTTGTTAGCAGTATTATCAGGTTGCACAACAAAAGAAGAGTCTGTTGCTAAACCAACAGGAGTACTTGACGAGGTTGATTACTATGCCATTTCCGGCGACACACTTTTTGTCTATACCCCTGCAGGTATGGTTGATAACTGGTCGTATTGTAACGGAAGTACGCTATCACAGAACAGCGATACGTCCGAGGCTGATACCATGCCTATGTTGTTCACGCAAACCGGTAATACCCTAATATTGCTCACGGGTGAAGAGGATGATACCTTAGGCAATTCCTGGGGATTCTACATGATCTTTACTAGGCAGGATAAAAGTACGGGAATTAATGGCTATTGGAAACTGACAGGATCAGACGTTAAGGTAACTGATGGAGTCCTTTCTGACAGCCTTTTGAATCTGTTAAAAATCGAATCTCAAGAAGCAATGCTTGAAGATGGAATACTTGAACTTGTGTTTAGTAATAATCAGATATCCGTTTACCAAATTGATTTTAATAATTTTGCAGATAGGTTTATTGATGATTGGAATGATGACGCTGAGTTCCAGGTTGATCGATGTGCAATCACAGTTAACAAAGTTAATGCAAGCACGGTAAGAATGGTGGGAGACAGCACTTCGGAGATCGTAACGTTGACTGCTACTGCAACATACGGTGATGTGACCTATTCAAGCAATGTTACGGGACATGCTATTACGACTGTTTATGAAAACCCTACAAGCTGTCCAAATAGTGTGCCATCATGGTATTATGATTTTATAGAAAAGAATATGAAAAAAGGAACATCATTCTCTTTGGCAAAGAAATTTGTATCGGATTCGAATAAAAAGCGATCGTCTCTTAGTACTTTTGCTAAGAAATTGAATAATGCTGTAATCGGTTATTGATTTAGCCAAATTATTAAAATCGGGATGCAGATTAAACATATCTGCATCCCATTTTTTTTAATAAAACTATTGCGGAAACGAATGTGATTTTATAGATTTAGATAGTTAGACAACTGTCTAATTATTAAGCTTATGAAAAACACTAGCGGTTTATTTCAAGCGCTGGCTGATCCGACCCGAAGAGCAATTCTTAAAATGCTTCAGGAGAAGGACATGTATCCGGGCGATATTATAGCCCATTTCAAGATAACTAAGCCTTCGCTATCTCACCATCTTGATATTCTTAAATCTGCCGACTTGGTAGTTACAGAAAGACGCGGACAGAATATCCTCTATTCACTTAATGTAAGTGTTTTTGAGGAAACGGTATCACTATTGATGGATTTGTTCGGAAAAAAACCTGCAAAAAAATGAAAAAGGAGCTATACCGATGAAAACGAAATCTTTTTTACAGGAATTACCGGCGTGCATATTGGTGTTATCACAAATAATAACTGCAATTTTTCTTTATGGTAGTCTGCCTGACGTAGTTCCTATTCATTGGAACATTAGGGGAGAAATTGATAATTATGGCGATAAAGCTGCCATTTTTCTCTTACCTTTTGTATCTCTTTTCATTTTTATCGTCATGAGTTTAGCAAGCAATTTTGACCCAAAATTCAAGAGTCAAAGTGAGTCGGCGCGAAACAAATTTGTATTGATTAAATTTGCAATTGTTCTTCTCTTAACAACAATATTTGCTAATACCATATTTTCCATGATGTCACAAAAAATGCCCAATATTCGCTTGATTTTAGGCGCTGCATCCATTTTTATCGCATTCGTTGGAAATTATATGGGTAAATTCAGACCAAATAGTACTGTGGGTTTTAGAATTCCTGGTACCTGGCTGGATGAGGAGGGTTGGAATAAAACAAATCGTATGTCCGGTCGATTGCTAGTGATATCAGGAATTTTATCCTTTTTTGCAGTACTATTTCTGCCAATTATTGCTGGAACTATTTCGTTTATCGGCTTAACTATTGCTGCGACGTTAGCTGCATTTTTCTATGCTTTCAGATTAAAAAGAAAACAAGATCTGTAAAATCATTGATTTCTAAACTGGAACTAAAAAATGACAGTTTTGTCCTAAACTGGGATTTTTTAAGTATGGTTTGAACCATATGCAAAAACTAACGTCATTCATAATGTGTAAACATTCGAATAACTTTAATGGCTCTAGTTTTTTATAGACACTATACTAAACGATGTTGATTTTATCTTGGTATGATGATATATTATGACTATATATGTAGTCATAATTGGAGGGTGTTATGAGTTCTGTCGCAAAGGGCTATTTAAAGGCTCACATGCTCGAATATTTCAGAGCTATTGAAAGAACGGGTGAGACATTAATTGTAACGGATCACAACCAACCTGTTCTGAAAATATCACCATACAGAACAACTACGAAGCTTGCTGATCTATTCGCTGACATAAGAGATAAGGTTAAAATAAATGGCGATTTAACAACACCTACAACAAGTGAATGGGGTGAAGTCGAATGATAATGTTGGATACGTGTGCTCTCATTTGGTATTCACTTCTTGATAAAGAACTGCTTTCTCGCAAAGCAGCACAGAAAATTGAAGAAGCATCTGAAATCATGATTAGTTCAATTTCAATTTGGGAAATTGGGATAAAGGTAAAAAAAAAGGATTTAATTCTTCCAATTTCAATTGATAGTTATGTAAACCGTTTGAAACAGATGGATACTTTTAAAATTATCCCGTTAGAAGAGGATATAATTATAAGATCCCTTAATCTGGATTGGGATCATAAAGATCCGGCAGATAGATTCATTGTTGCCACTGCTCAAAAATATGGGATTCCTCTCCTTACTGCGGACAAACTTATACGAAGCTTTTATTCACAGGCCGTTTGGTAGTTACTAAGAATTATTCATAATGTGTAAACATTCGAATAACTTTTATGGTTTTCGCTTTTTCATAGACCTGATACACTAAACGATGCTGAATGTTAATTCTGCGGGAATAAGCACCTGATAGCTCTCCGACCAACTTTTCGTATGGCGGAGGATTTTGAAATGGGTTACTCTGTATTAAGTTCAGAAGTAGTTTGGCTTTTTCTTTGAGACCTGCGGATGCAAGTTTCTTAGCATCCTTCTGTGCTTGACTTGTAAAAACGATTGTCCAGGTTACCATTCAAGTTTTTTCTTACATTTTGAGATTGGGGTTGCAAGACCACTCTTGATGGATTCTGCCATACCCGGAATTGCAGATAAATAAAGAGTTTCTTCGATAGCAGACCAATCGCTTTCGCCAATTAAAACGGCGCCGCCTCTTTTCCCGGATATCAGAATGGGTGCATGGGAGGCGTTTGCCTCATCGACAAGATTAAAAAGGTTTTTTCGAGCCTGCGTAGCTGTAATTGTTGTCATGATTTTGCCTCCAAATATAATGTACATTATTGCGTACGTTAAGGCAAGGTAGAAACATCGTTTCAAACGTTGATTCCAAATCAATAAGATAACTTGTCTAATGAGATAATGGTTGTTAAGAGTAGAACCGACAGGATATTTTCTGATACATCTTAACCGATTTATGTTATTAAGGAGGTATTGCTTGACACGTTTTTCGCTGGCTACTACACTTTTTATTGTTCTTATGTGCCAATCGATTGCAGCTGCTGCTTGTGATAATTGCCAGCGCCCTCAGGTTGTTGCATTTGATTGCAAGGTAATACCTCCTCGTCCATCAGATACAACAGATCCTCAACTTGCGCAGAAAATTATTGCATGGCGCGATCTGTTTTGGGCTGCAGCTGGAATTAAAACCTACATCTTTAATAGCGATGCCACCAGAGATTGCTTTACCCATCTTGACGGCTCATTCTTTACTCAGGGTGATACCATTTCAAAAGGAATTAAGTTTGGCGAAGAATGGTCCAATTTGCCCCCGGCAAAAGGTTCCGCAGGTGGTGATTATCTGGTAACGGGCAGTGTTGATGGAGTTGTTGGTGCTTACACTGTTACGGCAGAACTTAAAGTTTCAAAAACCGGAGCCAGTGTGGCAAGCGCAAGTGTCAATTTCACAGAATCAATAGGGTCGATAGATGCTGGAAAATCAGCTGCGCAGGCAATGGGGCCTGTTCTTGATAAAATTAGAGCGTTTGAAAAAATGAAACGTGCAACTGGCCACCCATATGCATTACAGCCAACAGCAGAGCTTCATCCGGTAAAATCAGTTGTTAATAAAAACGAAGCAGTCGAAGTTGAGTTATGGCTATACGATTGTGATGGAGATATAAATACTTCACCTCTTGCAAATCGTCCAGTACAGATTACAGCAACTGGAGGCACTGTCTCTCCCCAATCGGTAACTACCGGGAACGATGGAAAAGTAAAATTTACCTTTACGGCTGGAAATACGCCAACAGAGGCCTTGCTGCAAGCTATATATCCATTTAAATTGGCATCGGAATACGAGTCATCCAACCATGGTGGAAATGCGGCTATAAAAATCACAGCTGTGCCATCAACTCTTTGGCGTGTTTCAGGGACTTTACACAAAAGTACCGAATACGATGAGATACAATCAAGCACTATTACAGGGTATACAGGAGGCAGTCAGCAGTATTCTCAAACACAGGATGAATTTCGTTTGAGTGCAGTAATACGTAATGTAGCCAAGGATTCATTAACAGTATTTAAGAGTGATACGACTCCGCTTAGTTTGAACATTACTGGTTTGCATTCTGAAAACGAACGGAATAATGGATACGGCATTTATACAAAAGTGTGGACAAAAGATATGTCGTATCAGACAACTTCGTGTATACCAGTTAAATCTGCTGAGTCAGCAGAAGATGTATTCTTTTCTTTTTTTTATGAACCATATACAAACAGGCAGGAAAGTAAAAGGACATTTTCAATTTCCGGGTGGGATATGAAAGGCATTTCTTACACAAAATCGCAAAGCTGTAACAGTGAAGAGGGATGTACTGATGAAAGTAATGAAAGCGAGGCAAGTGATCTCATTGAGGTATATATTGGCGGTATAGAAAATGATTCGGGTATATCTAAGGATACTACATATATTGATGCGCTATCCGGTGATCATTGGACAACAAAAACAAGAAAATGGATTAAAAAGGTAGAAGACAGTTACTTGTTGCATAGTTACTATTCGCAAACAGTTGTTTCAACGCTTGCTGGTGGAGCGCATACTACTCATTCAACATCTAAGAGCGAGAGAATGTATGATTTCATAATTCAACCAATTGACAAACAACCTAGTGCTGTTGAGCGAAAAGCTTCTTCTCCCATTCTTGCTAAAGATTTAAACGCCAAGATAAGGCTTAGTCAAAACGTGCTTAATGTTAAATATTCCGCACCAGAAAATGGAAATTTACAGTTAAAGCTTTACGATTTGCAAGGGAGGCTTATTCACTCAAATACTTTCACTGCTGTTCTTGGAAATCAAGTTGCTCAAAGCATTTTGCCTAAAGTAATGCCATGCGGTGTGTGGTGTGCTGATTTGAGCTTTAAGACCGAATCAGGTAAGAGAATCACGCAGCAGCTTCTTGTTAAGCATGTGACTAATTCTAACTAATATTTTTGCTAAGCATTAATCAATACCAAAGCTGCCATGGTTTCAACCATTGGCACTGCACGCGGAACGACGCAGGGGTCGTGACGCCCTTTTGCTTCCAGAATAACTTCTTTGCCATTCATGTCGGCAGTTTTCTGAGGAAGACCGATTGTTGCAGGTGGTTTAAAGGCCACTCTGAAATAGATATGTTCACCGTTTGATATTCCGCCCTGAATGCCGCCGCTGAAATTTGTCTTGGTACCCAGTTTACCATTCTTCATAACAAATGGATCGTTATGTTCAGAGCCGCGCATCTTTACACCTGCAAAACCTGAGCCGAATTCAAATCCCTTTGAGGCAGGAAGCGAAAGCATTGCGTGAGCTAGAAGTGCTTCAAGTTTGTCAAATACTGGTTCGCCCCAGCCCGCCGGAACATTTCTGATAACGCACGATACAATCCCGCCGATTGAATCTTTTTCATCCTTTACTTTAAGGATTAGCGACTCCATTTCCGCAGCGGCATTGCTGTCGGGGCAGCGGACTATATTTGCATCAATAATTTGTCTGTTTATTGTGTCGAAGTTTGGTTGAGTGCAGTCAATGTCTCCAACGCTACTCACCCAGGCTATTATCTCAATACCATGTTTTTCTTTAAGAATTTTTTCAGCTAACGCACCGGCAGCCACTCTGCCGATTGTTTCTCTGGCGCTTGAACGGCCACCGCCGCTTTGAGCTTTGACGCCGTACTTCATTAAATATGTAAAGTCAGCATGTGACGGTCGTGGAACAAATTCCATCTCTTTGTAGTCGTTTGGACGCTGATCTTCATTCAGAACCATCATTGCTATTGGTGTACCAAGAGTGATGCCATTTTCGGTGCCGGATAGTATAGTTACAGTATCTTTCTCGTCACGGGGGGTGGAGATTTTGCTCTGTCCGGGACGACGTCGCGTGAGTTGCGGCTGAATATCGGTCTCTGTTAGTTTGATACCGGCAGGACAGCCGTCTACTACTGCGCCAACCGCCTTGCAATGTGATTCGCCGAATGTCGATACCCTGAACGATTTTCCGAATGAGCTGCTCATGATGTATGCTCGCTTAAATTAAGTGAATAACTGTTTCGTATAAGGCGGTTGCAATCTCGTCTGGAGTCTTTGCCTCTGTATCTAATATAATATCAGCAATTGAACGGTATACCGGATCACGTTTATCAAAGTGTCTTTTCAGGTTTTCAACCGTAGGGTCATCTCTTAAATAGGCTGGAAGACCCTTCTTTTCCATTCTCCTGAAAATTGTTTCCGGTTTTGCCGTGAGGTAGACAATAGTTCCATAGTCAGTTAGGATTTTTGCCGCCGACTCTTTCAATGGTGTTGCACCGCCTGTTGCCAGAATAAGTCTTTTCGCAGAATCAATTGACAGCAGCGCTTCGTATTCTTTTTTTGTAAATTGTTCTGCACCATCTTCAAGGTATATTTGTCTGCATGGTCGAGTTTTGCCTGTTTCGCGTTCAAGCCGTTCTTCAATAAGGCGATCAAGATCAATGAATGGTAAATTCAGTTTTGATGCCAAAAGTTTTCCGATAGTTGATTTGCCGGTGGATGTGAATCCGATAAGCGGAACCCAGTTTTTATCGGCCATTGGAAGAAACAATTTCCATGGCGAGATCCATGTTTTTATATGAGTGGGTGATTGCTCCGACAGAGATTCTATCGACGCCTGATTTGGCAACTTCACGCAGGGATTTTATAGTAATTCCGCCTGATGCTTCAAGCAAAGGCCTTTTTTTGCCGAGTTTTTTTGCTTCTGCTGCCGCCTGTTTCATTTCCGCTGGAGACATATTATCGAGTAGAATAAAATCAGGTTTCGCATTGAGCGCTTCAAGGAACTGTTTCCAGTTTTCGGTTTCAACCATAACAGGCAGTTTTGAAAATCTTCTACGCGCCTCTTTTATCGCACTCGTTATTCCAGATGCGGCAATATGGTTGTCTTTTATGAGCACCATATCGTAAAGCCCCATGCGATGGTTTTGGCCGCCGCCGATCTTTACGGCATATTTTGAGAGATATCGGAATCCGGGAACGGTCTTTCTTGTATCGTAAACTTTTGCTGAGGTGCCCTTAACAGCTGAAACATACTGAGAAGTTATGGTTGCGATGCCTGACATGATAGATAAAATATTAAGTGCTGTCCGTTCTCCTGTGAGTATTGATCCGGTCGCCCCCTTAATAAGTGCAATCCGGCATCCTTTTTTTACTTTTGCACCTTCTTTAATCTTAATGTCTACAGTGATTTTTTTTGTTATGCGGCGGAAAACCTCTTTTATTACAGGGAGTCCTGCAATAACGCCCTCTTCTCTTGCGATTATTTCGGCAACCGAATAAGAGTGTGGTGATAAAAGTGCAGAAGTAACATCGATTTTTCCGATGTCCTCACGTAGTGCTAATTCAATGATTGGAGCGGCAGAAGTTGGATTGAAACGGGGAGTCATCAAAGCCAGTCCTTTATTGCCTCTTCTCTTGTGTCGTAAATACTCAGAACGGCTCCCAGAGACTGTTTGTCAAGCATGTCTTTCAGGATGATGCCAGGTGAGCAGATTCGGATTTCACCTTTGTTCGCCTCTTTCTGCGCTTTATGCAGGCGCATAAGAGCTCCAAGCCCCATGCTGCCAATGTAAACAAGTTCGTTCATGTCAAGAAGCATGCGGAAACCGTCATCGATAATCTTTTTCGCCATGTTATAGAAAAGTTCAGTATCTGATGGAGTCAGCATTGAACCGCTGAATGAGAAAATACCGATATCTTTTTCAATTTCGAAGTCTATTCCCAGCGATATTTTTACAATGGCTGAATCGATATCAAGTTCTGGTCCGGAAGAATTATGTTCCAGCTTAAGAACATGGATTAAGCTGCTGGACTTAAGCGAATCAATCATTGAATCGCTGGTATTGCATAGAAGGAGTTCTCTACCTTTTTTAGAAAAAACATTATGAAGCCGGACAATGGAACCGAGGGTCATGGATGTAACAAGTACTACTTTGGAACAGTCGATACGGAATACCCCCGTGCTGTTTTCAGATAAGTAGGCTTCGCCTTTAAGAATAAGTTCACGGGTATCTGACAGTTGCGGGTTTTCCGGCAGTTGATATGTTAAATCGCTCATTTGTGTCTCCCGTATTTATGAATGAATCTTGACGAAATATATCACCTTTTAGATATTGTCGGCAATAGCTATATTTCCAACTTAATCTTAAGGTCAAAATATACTCTTAGAGCTACAGGAAAACGATGGATTTATCAATATTAAATGAACCGCAGCGAGAGGCGGTGCTTCACGATTCCGGACCTATACTTGTTCTTGCCGGCGCAGGTTCTGGAAAAACTAGGGTAATTACACACAGGGTTGCCCGCTGCCTTTTTGACCTTGGTATGAGACCATGGGAGATAATGGCGCTGACATTCACGAATAAGGCGGCGCGTGAAATGAATGAGAGGGTTGAAAAACTGATAAACCAGAGCACAAAAGGGCTTTGGATCGGCACTTTTCACTCAATTTGCGCAAGAATTCTCCGCTATGAAGGTGTGCATGGCGGTAAATTTACAATTTATGATACAGATGACCAGCAGAAGGTGATAAAAAGAGTTTTAGAAAAGCTGGGTCTTGCAGATAGTAAAAGGTTCACTCCGAAAGATATTCAGGGACGCATTTCAGGACTCAAAAACAGAATGATTTCTGTGACCGCATTCAAGGGAATGATGAATAATGCCTACGATGAGCAGTTTGCGCAGATTTATGCCAATTATGAAATTGAACTTGAAAGAAATGAAGCACTTGACTTTGATGACATTATTCTGCGAACAATTGATCTCCTGCGAAATAATGAGCACGTTGCATCCAAATATCAAAATAATATCAGGCAGCTTCTAGTTGATGAGTATCAGGATACCAATCTTGCACAGTATGAACTTATAAAAAGGCTGACTGTCGTTCATAAGAATGTTATGGTTGTAGGTGATGATGATCAGTCAATTTACAGCTGGCGTGGCGCTGATTTGCGCAATATCCTTGAATTTGAGAAATCATTCCCTGATGCTAAGGTTGTTAAATTAGAAGAAAACTACCGTTCGACTAAAATTATTCTCGAGACGGCCAATACGGTTATTGCAAACAATAAACATCGTAAAAGCAAGACACTCTTTACAAATGGGACAGAAGGCGAATTGATAGAGGTCTATCATGTCGCTGACGAGCGTGAAGAGGCTCGCGAAATTGTGCGTTTCCTTAAAGGGGGAGCGCTGCGTGATTCAGCAGTGTTCTACCGCACCAATGCGCAGTCGCGTGCAATTGAAGAAATGCTTCGTAATTCCGGAATGCCCTATGTAATTGTTGGAGGCACCCGATTTTATGAACGGCAGGAGGTTAAGGATGTTCTTGCTTATCTGCGTGTGTTTTCAAATCCTTCCGATTCAATCAGCCTTTTCCGCATAATAAATGTACCGCGCAGGGGAATCGGTGACAAAACGCTCGAAAAATTGCGTGATTTCTCTGATAAGGCGCTCATAACTACCTACGAAGCACTAAATCGGCTTGGAGAGATTGACCTCACCGCAAGAGAACAGACAGTCCTTCACGGTTTTAAGAGTCTGATGGATGGTTTAAACGAACTAAAGGCCACTGCAGACCCTGTTGAATTTGTGCGTAACGTCATAGAAAAGAGCGGGTATCTAGCATTTTGGCAGCAGTCAACAGAAGAGGGGGCGGAGGAGCGCCTTGCAAACATAGGCGAACTTGTAAATGCTGTAGAGGAATATGTTGAGAGGTCAGAAACCCCCTCGCTGGAAGGCTTTCTGGAAGAGGTTGCATTAATTACAGATCTTGATCAGGTTAAGGATAACAGCGGAGAGTATGTAACTCTAATGACCCTCCACTCAAGTAAGGGGTTAGAATACGAAAGAGTCTGCCTCGCCGGTCTGGAAGAGGGGCTTTTCCCTATGGTTCGGAATACAGACGGTGAAAATGAACTCGAGGAGGAGAGACGGCTCTTTTATGTGGGAATAACACGCGCAAAACGTAAGCTTGCTATTTTGCATACTGAGTTCCGTCGCCGTTACGGAACTGTTGCGCCGGCATTTCCATCATCATTTCTTGAAGAACTTCCGGAACACTGCGTCAGAAGAATTGACAGAGCTGCATCTCAATCCTACTCCTCACAGTCGTCACAGCAGAAATCATTCATAGCCGACGACAGAAAACAGAAGCTTTACGAAGAGATAAATCATGTCCTGCCCGATTATGAGAGCCAGTCTCAGGTGGAGGTTGTATTCAGAAAGGGTATGCAGGTCCGTCACCCCGTTTGGGGAATAGGGCAGGTTCAGTCAGTCTCGGGTGTGTCCGACAATATGAAGGCAGAGGTTAAGTTCGGCTCTGCCGGCGTAAAGAAACTGATGGTTAAATATGCCAAGCTCGAACCGGTGCAGTAGAATTTTATATTACGCTTTAGGAGATAAACAATGGAAATATCAAAAGAACAGGTTCTTCATATAGCTAAACTGTCAGCTCTCAAACTGAATGATGATGAAGTTGTAAAGTATGGCCGTGATCTGTCAAATGTAATCAGTTATATGGATAAGCTTAATGCACTTAATACATCCGCAGCAGAGGCTGCCGAACATGCAATGTCTGTTCCGCTTAAAATGAGAAAAGATGAAATAATCCAGCCCATCGACCGTGATGAGATGGTTAAAAATGCTCCCAAGTCAGAGGACGGTTTTTTTGTTGTTCCAAAGGTGGTAGGCTGATGAAAGTGGTTGCGGTTATACCTGCAAGATTTGCCTCCAGCCGTTTTCCCGGAAAACCGCTCGCGCTGATTGCCAGGCGCCCGATGATAGAATGGGTTTATGAGGGGGTAGTGCGTTCAAAGCTTTTTTCCGAAGTAGTTGTGGCTACCGACGACATCCGCATTTACAATACTGTTATAGCATTCGGCGGTCGTGCAGTGATGACCCGTCCTGAACTTCCAAGCGGAACCGACAGAGTTGCTGCCGCAGTAAAAGGGATTAAAGCTGACTGGATAATGAACGTTCAGGGAGATGAACCGCTTATATCAACATTGATTCTTAAAAAACTTATTCAGCGTGCACGTACAGTTAAGACACCATCGATAATAACAGCTGCATCAAAAATTACTGACAGCAAAATGATGGACGATCCCGATTCAGTAAAGGTTGTTACAAATTCAAGTGGTCGGGCACTCTATTTTTCCAGATCGCCAATCCCATTTTTAGGCAGAGCCGATAAAGGATTCGCCGTTCAGCCCTTGAAACATGTCGGCATATATCTCTTTCATACTGACGCTTTGCGTAAATTCGTAAAAGCTAAGCCTTCGCTCCTGGAGCTTACAGAAAAGCTTGAACAGTTAAGAGCGTTTGAGCTTGCGATTCCGATAGAGGTTGTAGAGTCTGAATACCATCCCATAAATGTTGATAGACCTGATGATATCAGGAAGGTGGAAACAGCATTAAGGAAGAAACGGTGAAAAAACTGTTTGGGTTTCTGACTCGGGGCGAAAAAATTATCCTTATTTTTCTGGTAGGTGGTGCGGCGGCTGGTCTTATTTTACGCAGTTTTGTACTGTCTCCTAAGCCCGTAGATCCTGTGGTAAAGGTCATAAAGCCGGCAAATCAGTCATTAGTCAGCTTACCGGTTGCGGAGGTCAAAAAGGGTCCCGAAAAGGAATTTGAGAAAAAAACGCTGAAAAGTGAGGATGTAAAAATAGATATTAATGCCGCGGGGGTTAATGAACTCACCCGTTTACCCGGAGTTGGATTAGCGACGGCTGAAAACATTGTCAGGTACAGAGAGGAAAATGGTCCTTTTTTATCGGTAGACAGTCTAATGTCAGTAAAGGGTATCGGTGCTTCGAAACTCAAGAGGATTGCTTCAGCGGCAGTTGTGCGCTAAATAATTATGGTAAAACAGTCAAATTACACTATCGGTCTTGAGATTTCCACTAAGGGCTATAAGCTAGTACAGCGGAATATCGAAAAGAATGAGATTAATCTGCTGCATGCAGAGGTTTTTCCCGGCTCGCCGATAGAGGATGATTCATTTATGGCGAAATCCCTTAAAGAGGGGTTGAAACTGATTCGTAAGACTATCAAAACCCGCGAGACCGTTTTTTCTGTTCCCTTACAGGCAGCACAGATCCGTTTTATGCAGCTTGATCCCGCTATGGGAGATTTACGTCAGCAGATAATATGGGAACTTGAACAGCAGACCATAGGCAGAGCGGTGGAGCCCGTTTTAGACTGGGTTAAAGTGTCACAGTCTGAAATAGCTCAATCATCAGCTGAACCGGATACTTTTGCAGAAATGCCCTCATTGGATGAGGGTGCCGAAAAAGCGGACGGCGCTGAAGAGGCATCAGCTGCTGAAACTGCCTCCAGACCATATTCACCGGCAACCTATCTTAGTGTGTCAACCGACAAGAAACTTCTCGCATCATGGAATGCCTCCATAAAAAAGGGCGGTTTTGATCCGATTGTCTGTGATGTTGATTCATTGGCATTAAGCAATCTCTTTACTGTAGGATATCCTGAGGAACAGGCTGGATCAAATTTTGTCATTGATGTTTCACCTGAAAGAGTTCTGATTGTATGGATGGCTGACGGTCGCCTGGTCGATGCCGACTGCGTTGTTTCACTCGATTGGTCAGGGGCAGAAGCAGCATCAAAGTCACTGTTGAAATTAAAACAGCGTCTTAAGGATATGACGAATGGACATTCTGATACTGCGCCGGCTGAAAAATTTTTTCTGAGCGGAGAAATTGCATCAGACACACGTTTGCGTGATATTGTTTTTGCAGAAGCAGATATGAAGGGCGAGATTCTTGACCCATTCCGCGCAGTTGCAGCTTCAGATGATATCTCCTCTCAGTCTGCACTTTACGGACCAGCTTTTGCCGTTAGTGTAGGCCTTACCCTTCGTGGAACAGGAGAAGATGAATGATTCGCATAAATCTTCTCAAAGATCTTAATGTAAAAAGTAAGAAGAAAAAGCTTCCTGTAAAGCGTATTCTAGCAGCTGCCGGTATTCTTATAGTTCTTGGTATTGCTGTCATGGCAGGTTTGTCGATGCTTAATCGTGAGGAGGCTGCTCCTGAAGAGGAGACAGCATTAATCCGGTTGCCGAAAAAGATACTTCCCAAGCTTCATAAAGTAGAAACCCCTTTTGACGTTGTTGAAGATATTGTCGATGATATTCATGGAGGCAGATTCAGAGTTAACGGACTTACACGGTTGGGTTCACCTTCGCATCTTTCTCCAAACGAAAAAAAACTTTTCGAGAGGCTCTTTGTCAGGAATACATTCCTGGCATTCAACAGTGCTATCAAAGCCGGAATGGGTTTCAACACAATAACCCTTGACGCAGAGGGCTCCTTCTTTGTTTTCGGAGTGACTCAGGATGAAGCATCAGCCATGGCTTTTCAGAAAGATATTTCAGGGTCGAATATGATTGCCTCGGCAGAGGAACTTTCTTTCGAAAGCAAGTTTGGAGAGAGCCGTCACCATTTTGCCCTTAAGGGCTTTCTCAATTTCAGCTTTGTTGAAACTGCCTACGAAGACGATACATGGACTCTTGATGAACAGTACAAGAGTACTGGTGAACAGGTTCTCTTTGATGTTATGCGAATAGGCGAATCACAGGGTATTCGTTTCAAAAGCAAACCTGAAAATATCAAAGAGGAGCCGTTCCTCTCTGTCAAACGCCGTCTAATGAGAATGCAGATAGAATCCACCTATCCAGGTCTTATGCGCTGGATTACAGATGTTGCTGAATCCGGAGTTCAGATGGGATTTACAAAGATCAATCTTACATCCGTAGGAAAAGGGCGTATACTTGCAGTTGCAGAAGTATGGCTCTATTCTCAAAATTAACACGAGACACAAGCTACAATGCGGCAGATACAGAACGCTACCAGACTTCGACTTTCAGGTGGAAGGCTAAAGGGACGGGTAATACAAACCATGATAATGAATGGTCTTCGCCCGACTACAGATGCAAACAGGCAGGCCATTTTTAATATACTTGGCGATATTGTAGAAGATGCCGTGGTTGCAGATTTGTATGCCGGAACAGGTGCGTTAGGATTTGAAGCGTTAAGCCGCGGTGCCTCCACTGTTGCATTCGCAGAGGTGAGTGATGAATTGTGTAAACTTTTAGAGGTTAACAGCACTACACTTTCAGTCACAGATTTTGTTGAAATCCAGAATTCTGAGATAGAACGGCTTCCTCTATCGTTTTGGAAAGAGGAGAGATTCGATCTTGTTTTTGCAGATCCGCCTTATGAGAGATATCCTGTACCGTCATTGAATCTTATTGCCGCTTCACTCAAAAATGGCGGAATATTTGTTTATGAGTTCTCCAGCCGATCTCCCGTTTTGGAAAATGTATCCGGACTTACGCTGTTGAAGTTGAAAAAAAGCGGTGACACAACTATTGCTTTCTATAGAAAGGGGTAAGATGAATATGAAGAGAAAAGTAATTTATCCGGGAACTTTCGATCCAATTACCAATGGACACTTGGATATTATTCTTCGCGCTCATGAACTCTTTGGACAGGTAGAAGTTGTTATAGCACAGAATCCGAGGAAAACTCCGCTATTCACAGTCGAAGAGAGAAAGCAGCATATTCTTAAGAGTGTTAAGGGAAAAAAGGGAATCACAGTGGCAAGTCATGTCGGCCTCATGGTCGATTACGTCCGTCAAAATGAGAAAGCTCTCTTTATCCGCGGGTTGCGTGTGCTTTCCGATTTTGAATATGAACTGCAGCTGACATTGACAAACAGGAAGCTGAATCCTAATATCGACACAGTATTTCTTATGCCGACTGAGCAGCATATATTCCTGAGTTCTTCAATGATCAGAGATATTATGCAGTTTCACGGAAGGGTTCGGGATTTTGTGCCTGGTCCGGTGTATGAGGCTATCAAAAAGCGGAAAACGGTTAAATGAAAAACAATGCTGTCACAGGTATAATTGCTGTATCTGTCATATTGTTTCTGCTCAGCCTCTTTTCTTCTCCAGTAAAATTTGCATTGGCAATTGTCCCATCTATTGATCTGTCTCTCGCATACAGATTGCTATTGTACGGATTTATGCATGACGGCTGGATGCATCTGATTATGAACATGCTTGCGCTCTTCTTTATTGCAAAACCGGTTGAAAATATTCTGGGTACAAAATCATTTCTGAAGCTTTATCTCATCTCTGTTTATTTCAGCGGGATCATAACCGTTCTTATCAGCTTTCTCATTCCTCATACTTCAGCCGTGGTTGTGGGCGCATCCGGAGCACTCTGTTCCATATTATTTGTGTTTTGGAGAATGAATCCTGATGCCCGTCTTCTTCTCTTTTTTGTTATCCCTGTGAATATCAGAACTGCGATGATTGGCCTGATAGCGTTTGATATTGTTTGTATGGTATCGCCTCTTTTTAAAACGGGACTTGCACATTCAACTCATCTCGGTGGATATCTTTGCGGCTGGCTTTATATAGCACATAGTGAAAGGATAGCAATATTTTTTGCATCGTTCTCACGTATGCTGGATGAGCGTCGGGCGAGGCGCGAACAGAGCAGGAGAGAGGATAGAAAGAGAATCTTCATCGAAGAGGTAGATCCTATTTTAAAGAAAATTTCAGAGAATGGTATAGATTCAATTTCTGATATTGAGAAGGCAATTCTTAAAAGGGCAGGAAAGCTGAAATGATACTTGATACTCTTGTAATTGCAACAGGAAACAGACATAAGGTTAATGAGATTTCTCAGATATTAAGCGGTCTGTCAATAAGTCTGAAAACTCTTAAAGATTTTCCTCTTGTCGGAGAAATTAAAGAGGACGCACCTGACTTTAAGGGAAATGCTCTGATTAAAGCACACACGGTTATGAAACATACAGGGCTTCCGTCGCTGGCCGACGACTCCGGTTTGGAAGTCGATGCTCTTGATGGCGCCCCAGGCGTACTTTCTGCCCGATTCAGCGGTGGAAATGACGCAGATAACAACGCACTTCTCCTCCAAAAACTGCAAGGTTTGACCCCCGAAAAAAGAACTGCCCGTTTCAGATGTGTTATTGCTTTGACAATTCCGGGAGAACCACCTGTTTTTGCCGAAGGAAAGATTGATGGCAGAATAATTGAGAAAGAGTCAGGAGCGAACGGATTCGGATACGATCCTCTTTTTGTTCCAGACGGATATAATAAGACTTTCGCCGAAATAGAATCTGCTGAAAAAAATAAAATCAGTCATAGAGGACGTGCATTGCATATGCTGAGCCGTTTGCTGACTGAAAAACTATGCTGTTAAGTGTAGTTGTGTTCAGTCTTCCCATTTGCTATTTTATGAGTTCTATGTGGGTGTAGCTCAACTGGATAGAGCGATAGATTCCGGTTCTGTAGGCTGAGGGTTCAAGTCCTTCCACCCACGTTTTTTTCATTCTTTGAAAACAGATCTGTTTAATGATAGGGGAAGCAATGGCAGAAAAAGCGAGTCTCAAAGAAACAATAGTAGAATCATTTTCGCCTCTTTATCCCTCTCCGGTAGTTTCTCTTTTTCTGTTTGGCAAGTCAGCTATTGACCCTGAGGGAAAAGACCTTCCTCCCACGGTTGGTATTGTTTTAGAGAAATCTTCAATAAGCGAAATACGGCTGGTAAAGGATGTTGTCGAAAAACTCGTAAAAAAAGGTGCATCATTCCCCTTTGTATTTACAAGGGAGTTTGTTGAAACCTCTTTGGATAGCTTTCCTCTTGAATTTCTTGAATTTCAGTCCTATCACAGTATGCTTTTGGGTGAATCACCATTTTCAAAAAGAACCCCGGATGTAAGGCATGTGCGCCTGCATTGCGAAAGAGAGATAAAGGGGAAGTCTCTCCATCTTAAATCTGCCATACTTAATCTTAAAGACCCGAAAAAATTGCGGGATGTATTATTTGTGTCGAGAGAAGATTTGAGCAGGATTTCTATTGGGCTGCTAGTGCTTAAGGGAACTAATCCGCCTGCAATGCCTGACGATGTTATTCCGGAAATGGCCAGACTATATGGCGTTGATAGATCGCTTGTTATGAAAATAGTCAAGGGAGATGTTGCTCTATCTGAGACAGAAGCTGTTTTCGAATCATATGTAACAATGCTTGATAACCTTTCAATAAACATCGAATAGAGGAGTTAAGAATAATGAAAAAAGGGTGGATAATCGGACTTGCAATCTTTGGTGTTATCGTTCTGTTTGCAGTGATTCTTGGTGCAAAAGCAATTTCTGTCAGAAATAGCATCGTTACAATGGACGAAGCGGTAAAAACCGCCTGGGGACATATTCAGAGCAGTTATCAGCGCCGTGCTGATCTGATTCCGAATCTTGTAGAAACAGTAAAAGGATATGCCTCGCACGAAAAAGAGACACTCGAAGGAATTGCACAGGCAAGAGCAAAGATGGGTGGTGTAGTCAATATCCCTGCGGAAGCTGTAAATAATCCTGAAATGATGCAGAAATATGCTGCAGCTCAGAGTTCAATAGGAAGTGCATTGCAGCGTCTGATGGTTGTTGCAGAGCAGTACCCTGATTTAAAGGCAAATCAGAACTTCATGAGTTTTCAGGCGCAGCTTGAAGGAACTGAAAACAGGATCTCCGTTGAAAGACGCAGATATAATGAAACTGTTCAGCAGTACAACACCTATATCAGAAAATTTCCAAACAACCTTATGGCCGGTATAATGGGTTCACAGCGTGCACAGCTCTTTGAAGCAGATGCCTCTGCGCAAAATGCACCACAGGTGAAATTCTAAAGAAAAGGTTTTTGAATATATTCTGCAAAAAAAAGAGGCCTGCTTCCAATTGGGAAAGCAGGCCTCCGTTTTTCTATTTCTTTTTCAATCTTTATTTGCTTGGCGTGCCTGCCTGTGGACGGTACATTCCAAGATTCTCTTCAGATTTTTCCCTGTCTACATTCTCTTCAATTTGGTCAGAAAAGCTTTTGTCTAATTTTATAGGCTTGAAATTTGGATCGGTCATATCAAGAATGTAAACTGCCTGCGGGTTGTCGAGCCAGCCCTGAATTTCAGCGGCATCAAAGGTATAATTGGTTGCTTTGTTTCCCTTGAAGGCTGTAACAGATTTTTTTTCAATCCAGCCCTCTTTGCCGTTGGCTAGCTTGATTCTCATGAGTTCACGATCAGATTCGAGCACTTCCATGGTCTCATCTTCTTTTGCGGTGTATATGGGCTGCTCGTACATCTGGCGGACTTTGTTCTGATAAACTTTAGTCCCCTCTTTTTTCGCTACAACCATTTCTTTTGCACCGAAAACAAGCGAAACTGCGACTAATGCTGCGATACATATTTTAACCATAGGATACTCCCTTGCTATTAATTCAGATATACCCATATTATAATTAGGTTGAGCGTGAAAAACAACTTCATTTTCATTTTACAACTTTTATTGACTTGGGCATTAGGGATCTTTAATATTTAAGCATATATAGATTATAGTTATAATTGTGTTTATATCAAAAAAGGAGCATTTACTGTGCTGAAAAGAATTCTACTGATTACCTGTCTCGCTTTCATTACCTCTCTTTTTGCTACTGAGAGCCGAATTGAGAGTATGGGCAAGAG
>JAEUSG010000464.1 GCA_016788315.1 Fibrobacterota bacterium
TTATAAAAAAGTATGGTGAGGTAATGGTCTGGGCTCTTAAAAAAGCAAGAAAGAGTACTTTCAAAAAAGGTGAAGTTGTTCGCGTCGCATATGAAATTCCCGGGCTTCCTCTTGCAGAAGCTGTTTTTACCGCTCTAGTTAAAGAAGGCTATAACCCGGTAACCAAAGCAACGGAAACCGCCGCAATGGAACGGGCCTTCTACGAACACGGCAGCGATGACCAGCTTAAATTCATACCCGCCGGCACGAAAGAGCTCAACGACAACCTCAACGGCTCAATTTTCATTATAGCCCCGGAATCCCTTACCCATCTTGCAGGCATAAAACCAACTAAAATCTCTACCGCCATGGTTGCCCGCAAACCCTTCCGCGATATCCTCTGGCGCCGTGAAGAAAAAGGCGCATTCAGCTGGACACTTTGCCTCATGGCAACACCAGCAAATTCCTCTTCATCTAAAATGTCCGTAAAAGAATATGAAAAGCAGATTATCAAAGCTTGCTTTCTCGACAAAAAAGATCCTGTTGCAGAATGGGAAAAGATCTATGTCAAGTCAGGTGAGATAAAAACTTGGCTCAATAAAATGAATATCAATCTTCTTCATATCGAATCAGCCAAATGCGATCTGAAAATTACCCTCGGCGAAAAACGTAAATGGCTAGGTTGCTCCGGCCACAACATCCCAAGCTTCGAAATATTCACTTCCCCCGACTGGAGAGGCACCGAAGGCATCTATTTTGCAAACCTCCCATCATACCGCACCGGAAATTATATCGAAGATGTAAGACTAGAATTCAAAAAGGGCAAAGCAGTTAGCGTAAAAGCAGGCAAAGGGGACGCATTTGTTAAAGAGATGCTCAAGTCCGATAAAACTGCCAACCAAATAGGAGAATTCTCACTCACCGATAAGAGATTCTCAAGAATTGATAAATTCATGGCAGAAACCCTCTACGATGAAAACTTCGGCGGGAAAAATGGCAATTGTCACGTTGCTGTCGGCTCCGCTTACACCGACGCCTATACAGGTAAACCGGCTGATCTCACCCCTGCAATGAAGAAGAGCCTCGGATTCAATGATTCCTCTCTCCATTGGGATCTTGTCAATACTGAAGATAAGCGGGTTACGGCCACGCTTAAAGATGGCTCGAAGACGGTGATTTATGAGAAGGGGATGTTTAGGGTTTGAAACTCACCCCCGACCCTTCGGGTCGACCCCTCTCTTAAAAAGAGAGGGGTTTAAGCGGCGCAGGAATAGGGGACACAGTCCCAGGTTTTGAGTTTCAGGCCGAGATTGTTTACAAGAAGGCTTTCCCATTGCTTTGGCCAGGTTCTGTGAGAGACGCCGTTGCCGTGAAGGTGCTTCTTTAAAATCGTTCTTGCCAGATAGTAAAAGAGCGCATCCGCTCCCTTGGTCTTCAGGATTGTTGCAGCATCTATAGCATGTTTGTCATGACGCTTTTCAATTGACTCAACAATAGCATCAAACTCCGCTGTCCGCTCGATTACTATCAGTTTATGCTCAGTAAGAAGGATAGATGTGTCCCATTTGGAGAAAATCATGTTAAGAATATCGAGTTCCGAAGGCATGTCCCCGCGATCTTTGGGTGGGTGAGTGTGAAAAACAATTTTCTTGCCTGCCGGCACCGGAACGTTGTCAAAAGAACCGTTTGTATAATAAACAGCCCCTTTTGTTATGTACCCACCAATTTCAACCTCGCGACTATAAGGGAGGCACCCAGCAGATTTAAGTAAATCGTCCCTTAATGAAGCAGGTATCACGGTTCTCTTGTATACAGTATGCAATGACATCAATGCCTCCTTCTGTTGTATATATCGTCTACTTTGTGTGTTAATTCCAGTTAATTTATGAAAGTCAATGAGGTTTAGTCGAACTATAACCAATTGATAATCAATGGTTTATGGTTTTGTTAGGCTACTTATGAAAATCAGCATTTACTTAAAGATATAAAGTTTAGGTTTTTGTAGAATTTTTAGACTTCGAGTTTACAATTGATAAAATTATTGCAAATTAGTCAATTGAATATGTTATTTTACATGCCGTTGAAGCCTTATTGTATCATGGGATTTTGTTAACGAAAAAAAATGAGATAAAATTCAAAATCACAGGTCTAAATAGATATGAATATAAAAGGGGGAACCATGGATTTAGTAAAGAGGTTGACTGCAATTATTCTCATTTTTTCGTACGGAAGTGCAGTATTTTCGCAAAGTTTAGGTGACACTACAGCGGTTTCGCAGCCTCAGCAAACAGAAAACATCGAATCAGGTACTGTACCATCTTCAACGACAAATACTCAAGCGATACAACCAGAACCACCACAATATGCGGCCAACAATTATCAATTAAACTATAACGATAAACTTGCATCGTCAATTGCTGGACGCGAAGATGCATCCGCTAAACATGGTACTGTCGGCTGGGGAGCCTTTGGACTTGCAAGTGGTTTCTTGTTCGGACTCATTGGTGTAGGCGGAGCCTCTCTTATTTCAATAATTCCGAGCCCAAAGCCAGAAAAAATGCCCGACACAACCCGTGTAAAAGATGGGCAAAGCTATGAAGAAGCATACTCTAGTAAAGCAAAGAAAAAGAATTTTACAACCACTTTATTATTGTCTAGTGTTGGGTGGGCAATATCAATTCCTGTTGTAATGGCACTTAAGAACTGAGGTCATAATGTTTAAGCTATTAACAGTTGCTATAGTTTCACTTTTATTTACTAATTGTTCACACAGCATATCACGGTATGGATATGAAAAAAAAGAAGGGACTGTGAACTGTAATCCTATATTGAAGTATGGTAAAAATTTAGGAAATCTTCCAGTATTCAAAGTTGGGGGTATCAGGCTAAGCGATACAGGATTTTCATTGACTTGCAACAAATATGATGCTTTAGCGATACTGCAAAAAGAAGCGTGTTCAATAGGTGCAGATATTATCATTATTCTCGAGGTTGATAAACCAGACTTCTTTAGCACTTGTTACCGAGTAGAAGCAGATTTTGTGAAATTGAAAGATTCACGATTGAAAGACAAGTTGACAAGTGACGAATTAGATTAAGAGTATGTAAACAACGGATTGATAGTAACCGATATGACCATTACATATGTGTTTTCAAGAGATAATGTTGCTGAATATTAGTAAACTGATTATGTTGTTTTTGTTCGATTAATTCGTCTTAAATTACGTAAAATGGAATGATTCAATATGTTGTCTCAAATATCAATAGGAAAAATCGTCTATCGAGAAAAGGGCAGAACAGAAGCATGGCGAAAGCCCG
>JAEUSG010000475.1 GCA_016788315.1 Fibrobacterota bacterium
AAGACATTTGTAAACCATCATAAAATACGTGAACAGAATGGCTGGATAAACTTCCATGCAGACAGAAGCGGTAGATATCAGACTATACTTGAATATCGTGTTCATTGTGCTCATCTGCCCGAAAAATTAAAAGTTGACGGAATAAAAAGATTAGAGTATGAGTGGCCTTATCTTTCTGCGCAAACATCATCTGGGTTCGGCCCCGATATGTTCAAAGAATTTGTTCAGGACTACTACGTAAGAATGGCAGAAATGTTTCCAGGAAAAACAGTTTACTTTCACGGATGCGAACCGCTCGATAAAAAGTATGAAGTATTGAAAGCTTTGCCGAATTTACGGAGAATTCATGTCTCACCCTGGTCGAAGGTTGCAAAAGCTGCCGAGGTTTTTCAGGGCAGTGTAGTCATGGAAGTTCACTCACATCCGGCAAAGGTGTTAATGGGCATGAGCGAAAGTGAAATGCGTGAAGAGATATGTGGTCTAGTTCGTGATTCGGGAGGTTTTTCTATGGATTTGAATCTGAGTGATATTCATACTGTAAATAATAAACCATCACAATTGGCACTTTGGGCAAAGGTTGCACAGAACCAAAGCGCTTGCTAATCATTTAGTGCATGTAAGCGTTTTGGAGTAACTAAAAGAAAAATAGAAGAAGTTTTGGACTTCTTCTATTTTGAGGAGGAGAATTTAAACTTTTTAGATTAGTTTAAATATAAGGTCATAAAAAAATTTGGAAGGTTTTCAGGAAACCAACCTGTTTCAACTTTTCCGTAATATCGTCTACTTATGTTAAAGCCTATTTTTTTCTGTGCTATAAGAGGTATTGACGCTTTAAATGTCCACTTAGCACCCTGAATGTCCCAGCTAAATGGATGAGTTATGGGACGTTTCGAGCCTGGTACAAACTGGCCATCAATATTATCTGCAGAAACTGCCTGGCCATTAAATGAATAGTGATAGTTGGTATGGTTAACAGTATCACGATCTAAAGCAATACTCAGCTTGATTCTATCATCCATTGCTATGTCATTGATTTTATCATCAATACCTTTCGATGCCAGTTTTCGTTTTTCCGGTGTAATATCTTCGCCAGAAATAATTACATGAAGTGAATCTGAGTCATACCATATATCTGCCTCGTACCAGTTTTTGATGTCAACTTGCTGATAAAAGAAGCTTGATCGAGGTATTGTTAACTTATTGGCAATACCTTTAATTTTTACACCTTCAAATCGTAACTTTTGCATTGCCTTATAAGATTCAATAAAACCACTGTCTGTTATCCTATGTACAATAGTTGGAAAGAGAATTGTTAATATACTGACTACTAATATTATTTTGTGACTGGTTTTCACCTCTATTTCCTTTCATTTAGATGTTTTTTTACAAGTGCATATAAATCATCTGCATCCATCTTTAATGTTGTCATTGCTGATAACAGCGCTGGAAGGACATGGAGTTCAAATTCTTCTCTTAGTAATAATTTTGCTTTCACAATACCTCCTTTAGCGACAAATAGTCCAATGCCTCGTTTGTTGTACAGAATTCCTCTGTTTTCGAGCTCAATGCATGTGCGCATGACCGTGTTAGGGTTGACAGAGAGCGTTATAGCAAGATCTCTAACAGAAGGTAGTCTTTCATCTTCTGACCATTCGTTAGAAAGTATTTTACCGCAAATGTAGTCGCCAATTTGCTGATATATGGCTTTGCTGGAATGGAAATCCATTAGAGTTCTCTTTCTTTAGTGAGTTTATATGAAGCTACAAATAAAGATGGAAAAACTACAAGATAGGCAAAGATCTGATTTAGCCAAACAAGCTTTGTCGGTTTTGAAAGAACCCAATTGAGTGTGTTAATTACCGAATCTCCTGCGCCCCATGTTATATCAGTGCCTCTTACTGCTAAATATCTGTTGACCATATCAAGCGAGACGGTTAGGAATATGACTACCGAAAGAAATAAAATTGTATAAGCGAAGCTATGCTTTTTGAATAGTTGTCCAAGAGTAAAGAATGCAATATGGCAGACTAAGTAAGGTCCAATCATACTAAGCTTTCCAACCTGCCAAAATTCTTCCGGTGAATAAGGTTTAACGGGAAAATATGGAACGCCTAAAGACATGATTATTGATTTATCTATAAAACATATTAACATGAACATTATCTGAAAGGCAATGAAATATATAGGACCTGTCCATAAATATCTGACAATGAATTTTTCAGAAACTGTCATTGGAGAAATATTACTGAGAAAACCTTTTTTAAAGTCAGAATCCCGTTCAGACACGGTAGTGGTTAATATCATGCCTCCCAAAAATAGCATACCAAAGTAGAATCCTTCGATTATCCCGCTATATAAATGCAATAAGAACACAAAAGTAGCATGAAGTAATGGGATCGCAAATATTGATATTATAAAGAATAGAAATACACGCTTCTTATTAAAGTTTATAGTTGTTGACAGCGCACGGTTAATACGTGCTAATGAAAAACTATTAGAGTGCATTTACTACCTCCTCATTCATGGAAGCTCTGAATAAAAATTCAAGGTCAATTTCGCCGGATAACAAATCATTACTTGTAAACAGTGCTTTAATTCCTCGAGCTTTCTTCTCGGAATAAAGTACAGTTGATGGAAGTTCATTTTCGGAAAAAATTGCAACCTGGAATTTTGATGAAATCTCATCCAATGTCTTGTTTAAAACAATCTTATTTTTGTTAAGAATTATTACTCCGCTAATGTGGTTTTCTATATCATTTATATGATGTGTGGAAATTAATACTATACCATCATCAGTATGATTTTCAATAAGCAAACGCCTCAATACTTCCATTGCAGGTATATCAAGACCATTTGCAGGTTCATCCAGAAGTAGCATTTTGCATCCTAGAGAAAATGCAAAGCTCAGCAACGCTTTCTTCCTTTCACCAAAAGAGATGGATGAAAGTTTCATTGTCGGATTTAAGGAAAAGTTTTGTAAAATTTCGTTAAATCGTTGTTTGTTAAATTTCGGATACATCCAACCATAACTATCAGCAAAAGTTTCAATTGTGCAATCGGGGAGGTCAAAGTCATCAGGTAAAAAGAACAGATCCTGATAAAATTGAACTTCACGGTCAAAGGGTTTTTTGCCCATAACTTTAACAGATCCGTTCTTTGGTGCTATAAGCCCTGCTAACATTTTGAGTAAACTGGTTTTGCCTGCACCATTTAAACCTAACAGTCCATATACGTGTCCGCCGTTTAAATGTAGAGAGAGATTCTTAAAAACCGGCAACTCTTTTTTGTAGAAAAAATCTACAGAATCCATTGCAATCATGTATTGTCACTCCTTGATAACTAGTGTTCTATCTAACTAGTACACCGTTAATATAGCGCAACCTTTTGGAATTGTCAATAGGAATTTTTAATTAATTGAATTTTCTACAAAAGCATTTAAAACCCGACAAATGATTGATTCATGTTTAGGATCTTTAAAGCGTTCCGATATGCAATCTTCGACAATACTTTTGAAGGCAGCTCCAGCTGCATGATAAAACGGATACCGCTTTGATAGTGTTCAACACGATATCTTGTACTCTTAAGAGGATCTGGGACGTGATAACTGAAGTCAGAAGCAAACATAATCCGATCCTGGTATTTAATAGCAAAAGAACCAATAAGTGACTTTTCTCTATCTGTCAGTGTATGATATTCTCCAATAAGCCAGGCGGATGAGCCATCGGTATATATATTGGGGTGGCGGTCGAGTAATGCTCCAAGAGAATCATATCCCATAAAGTTAAAATGAGCCAGAATAATATTCGTTTTGCTGTGCCGTTTTGCAACAGTTTCAAACCATTTCAAGACGTCAGCATTTGTGTAGTTAAGTTTCTGCCATGTGTTGGATTTATCCTCGCCGTAAACCAGTTCCGGACTTGAATGGCGCTGGTTTAGGTGCCAGAGAATAGGGATTCCGAGCTGACCGCACTTTTCGTAGACGGCATGCCACTCTTTGCTATCCATTATTTTATAGTCAAGTCCGCTTCCATATATTTTGCGCATATGCAGCTTAACACCTTTTATCCTTTTCTCTCTATAAAGAGAGTCGATAAGTTTTATGTCGGGATTATCAGGTAAAAGCCATACATATGCAGCAATTGAAGTGTCGGTAGGAGCATAGTCAAAAAGACCTGAGCCAGGAAAGCCAATTATAGCTGCTCCGGTAATGTCGGTAAAGCCGAATTCTTTGCGCCAGAAATCAATAGCCTCTTTTGCAAGCGCAAGTGTTGTACATTTTTTATTTAAGTGAGTATGCGCATCGAACCAGGCCATAGGATCTGCTCTTTCGTGTCCGCGCCATCCTCTTGAAAAACCATTATCCGCAGTGTCAAGATACGATACGTTGTCGTTTAGATGTGGAGTATATCTTTGAGCAGCTTTGCTTGTGACTCCGGAGCAGTCAGTTAAAATGAAAATTAAAAGTGCAGTCAGCAATATAACAAGATACCTGTAATGCATAAGTTTGTTTCCTTTGTATTTCAAAAAAGCTTAAGGCTGATTAAGAGAGTGCTTTTAAAATAACCGCGAAAGACAATGGTTTCAAAGGATAAATTGTTATGATCAAACAATAAACTGTATTTGAATGAGTTAAAAAACATGCTCAATTTGTTAATAAAAGTATTTAGGCTAGTCAAGTGTCAGAAAACGATCTGTCCAGGAAAAGGGGGTAAATCCGATAACAAATTGTCCGAACTTGCCAAGTACCCCGGATAAATATTGCTGTCCTTCATGACTTATGATTTCCCGTGCAAAACCTGCACCTATGCCGATATCTCCATCCGCGGTTCTTTCAATTCCGCATTTGAACGGTAACGGTCTGGTGACTTCAAATTTAACAGGATCATCACTCTCTGAATAATCCCAGTTCAGCAGCATCAGGTATTTTCCGGAATTGGGATGACGTATGACAAAGGGGCTTTCCGCCGGGTCGTATGGCGCTGAACTTGATTTTATCGTTAATGCCCGCCCTAAGTTTCGCCAGTGCAAGAGGTCGCTGCTTTCAGCAATTCCAACAATGCCGCCTCGTTTTGTTGTTGCGTCAGTAAAATACAACAGCCACCGTTTTCTCTCTGCGTCCCATAGAACGTGAGGGTCCCGTCCAACAATCGGTTCGCCGTCAACAATAATCCCTTTAGGCTTTATCTCTTTTGGAATCTCCCATTCATTAAGATTTGAGCTTACCGCAACGTAAATGGATTGGAGATTTCCTTCCCAACTGAAATTAGGACGTTTATTCGGATGGCGCCAGCCGGAGTAGAACATATAGAAGAGTCCATCATGGTTCCGGACTATAAAGGGGGCAACTGCCATATGTTCGTCATAGAAACCGGGTTGACGGCTCGCTTCTACCGGATGGCCGATAAGCTGCCAGTGAATTAAGTTGCTGCTTGTGCTATGCGATATTCGCTCTTCATGACCCTTGTCTTCCCAGCTTTTACCTATACCGCCTGAGATGCCGAACAAATGCCATATACCATTTTCTTTTATAAAGCAGTGGTCTTTTACATATTCGCCAGGCGGCGCATAACGGACATTACGAATGTTATTGGCTTTATCGGTAGGCATTTATTCCCCTTTTTTATTACTGAGCAAATATATATATCAAACTGCCTTCGTTGGCAATAGTAATTTTAGAGGATTTTAGGAGGAATACTTTTTATTCAGATAACGTTCAAAATAGAGAGCGTTAAGTTTTTCACCTGTAGCGTCGACAGCAATCTGTTCTGCTGTTTTAAGTTTTCCGAAAGAGTGTACATTCTCAAGAAGCCAGGTGCGCACTTCGGAAAGTCTTTTTTCGCGTATAAGGGTTTCAATAGGTGCTACCTTTTTTTCGAGAGCATGGGCCAACTGCGCAGAGTAGAGGTTTCCTAAAGTATACGTTGGAAAATAACCGAACATGCCGAACGACCAGTGAACATCCTGAAGAACACCATTGCTTGGTTTGTCAACTTTAAGACCAAAGTACTCTTCAAATTTAGTGTTCCATGCTTCCGGCAGATCATCAAGAGAGAGGCTTCCGTCAAAAATTGCTTTCTCAAGTTCATATCTAAGAATAATGTGCAGGTTGTAGGTCAGCTCATCTGCTTCAACTCTTATATATGATGGCGCAACCTCAGTAATCAGTGCGTAAAGTTCTGGAGGTGAAAGTGATTCCGCCCCTTTCCCCCAGAAGCGTTTGAACTCATTGAAATATGTTTCAACAAAAGCAAAATTGCGACCGATAATGTTCTCCCATAGTCGGGATTGTGATTCATGAATACCCAAAGAGACGGCAGAACCGCATGGAGTGTTGGCAAGATCCTGAGAAATTCCGAGTTCATAGAGTGCGTGGCCGTTCTCATGCATAATGGAATAGAGGCTTTGCGCAGGCATGTTCGGATGATAACGCAGTGTGCGGCGGACATCATTCAGACCGAAAGAGGTGCAGAAGGGATGAACCGAAATATCCATGCGCGAACGTGTCTCCGGCAGTCCCATCTCTTTGGAGATGAATTGACATAGCGCTTCCTGTCCGGCAACCGGGAATTCATTATTGTAGAACTCCCTTTTCAAAGGTCGTTTCTTTTCTATGCATTTACGAACCATTTCAGGAAGCGTCTTTTTCAAAGGGGTAAAGACGGCATCCAGCTGAGCAGTTGTGCATCCCGGTTCAAATGCATCAAGCCTTTCAGCGTAAGGATCCTTTTCAAATCCTAAATATGCAGCAGCTTCTTTGCTCAAATTCACAATGGTTTGCAGAGGAGCTTTAAAGAGGTTCCAGTTTTCAGTTTCACGCGCTTTTATCCAGTCGGCATGGGCAAGTGAAGTAGCGCGGGAGAATTCACTGACCAGCTTTTCGGGAAGCTTTGTTGAACGGTCAAGTTCCCGTTTGGCCTCTCTAACTTGAAGCTGTTGAGTGGCTGACAGTGAAGAGTCATTAACAAGTTCAT
>JAEUSG010000511.1 GCA_016788315.1 Fibrobacterota bacterium
TTGGACAGGGCGTTTTAGGGCGCATCATGAATGTAACCGGCGATCCTGTTGACGAACAGGGACCAATCAAAAGCGATGTGCGTTATCCCATCCACAGACCTGCTCCTGAATTTAAGGAACAGAGTACAAAGACAGAGATTCTTGAAACAGGCATAAAAGTGGTCGATCTGCTTGCACCATATATCAAAGGCGGTAAAATCGGTCTGTTCGGCGGCGCCGGTGTAGGTAAGACTGTTATCATCATGGAGCTCATTCATAATATTGCTAAAGAGCATGGCGGTTTCTCTGTGTTCGGTGGCGTTGGAGAGCGAACCCGCGAAGGAACGGCTCTTTACAAAGAGATGCAGGACTCAGGAGTTATCGGAAAAACATCTCTTGTGTACGGTCAGATGAATGAACCCCCTGGAGCACGAGCGAGAGTTGCTCTTACTGCTTTGACTGTTGCAGAGTATTTCCGCGATCAGGAAGGACAGGACGTTCTTCTGTTTATCGATAATATTTTCCGTTTTACACAGGCAGGTTCTGAAGTGTCCGCCCTTCTTGGACGAATTCCAAGTGCTGTAGGTTATCAGCCCACTCTTGGAAGTGAAATGGGTGAACTTCAGGAAAGAATCACATCAACAAAAAATGGTTCTATTACCTCTGTTCAGGCTATCTATGTTCCTGCCGATGATTATACTGATCCGGCACCGGCCACAACTTTTGCCCATCTTGACGCAACAACAAACCTTGAAAGATCTCTTGTTGAAATCGGTATTTATCCTGCAGTTGATCCGCTTAGTTCATCTTCAAGAGCATTGACACCTGAAATTGTAGGTGAGGAGCATTACCGTGTAGCACGTGGAGTGCAGGAGATTCTGCAAAAATATAAGGACCTTCAGGATATTATTGCAATTCTCGGTATGGATGAGCTTTCTGCAGAAGACCGTAAAACTGTAGAACGTGCAAGAAAGATTCAGCGATTGCTGTCTCAGCCTTTCTTTGTAGCAGAACAGTTTACAAACCTTACAGGGCGCTATGTTCCGCTTGCCGATACAATTCGTTCGTTTGGTGATATGCTTGACGGAAAGTATGATGATCTTCCAGAGCAGGCTTTTTACATGATTGGCTCGGTTGAAGAGGCTCGTGACAGAGCAAAGATGCTGTAATAAACCTTTTCTTAGGAAAAACAATGGCTCTTGCAGTTGAAATAATGGCTCCTGACAGCAAAGTAACTACTCTTGATGCTAATTATATTTCAGTCCCCGGATCGGATGGCCTTTTTGGCATACTAAAGGGGCATGCCCCTTTACTCGCCGAGCTCGGCTGTGGTGAAATCAGGTTTGAAAGGGTTGATGGTAATTCTGAACGTGTTTCAGTTAAGGGTGGTTTTCTGCTGGTCAAAAAAGATAAGGTTCTGATTCTTGCCGATCTTAATAATTGATTAGTGCTGATCCACCTCTTCAATTTTAAAGCCGTCTTCTTCAAGTAGGCGAATAGCCTTTTCCTTGTTCTCAGAGTTTACATGAACATTTTGGGTAATAGTGTGTTCACCACCTGCAAAAGTTACATTCATTGCAGAAAGCTGTTTTGAAAGCTCGTGAGAGAAAACGGGAATGTCCTTAGATACTTTAAGCCATCGGGATAGTTTTGGCATAATAGTTACCTCCACCTATAAGATATGTTCGTTTTGAACAATTTCAAATCTTTTATTGGGTATTGATATTAGGTGGCTCAAGATAATATTTTAGTGCACTTAATAAAACAGACAAAAGAAGGTTTAAAATACCACAAAAATCAACCAACAAAATTCAAAAGGAGTTAGCGAAATGAAGTTCAAGTCTATCGTCCTGTCGGCCCTGATGGTCACAATTGCTGCCTTCACAACAAACTGTTCAAAAGCACCTGAACAGGAAATTTCAAATGCAAAAGCAGCTATTGAAGCAGCAAAGGCTGTAGAAGCAGACCGCTATTCAGCTGACCAGTTTAAAGCGGCTGAAGATTCACTAAATGCGGCAATGGTGGAAATCGAAACACAGAAATCCGGTTTCGCCCTTGGACGCAGTTACGATAAAGCAAAAACAATGCTTGCAGCTGTTGTTACAATGGCAACATCAGCAAAAGAGAGCGCTGTAGCCGCGAAAGAACAAGTTAAAGCAGAATGTGAAGCAGCAGTTGCCGCAGCAAACACAAGTGTAACAGAGACAAAAGATCTTCTTGCACAGGCTCCAAAAGGCAAAGAGGGCAAAGAAGCTCTTGAAGCAATCAGTGCTGATATTGCAACAGTTGAAGCCTCTCTCGCTGAGGCTGCAACAGCAATCAGCAGCGGTGATTACATGGGTGCACGTGACAAGGCAGTAGCTGGTACAGAGAAGCTTACATCCATCAAGGCTGAACTTACAACAGCTATTGAGAAGTCAAAAGGCAAAAAGGGTAAGAAGTAATTAAGATCAGATCAATTCTGCTGCTCACCGTCGCGCTAACTGCAGTGACGGGAGCAGCTCTTGTTTTTTTCTCCCCGGAACCACCCGTTGAGCTGATTGAAAAGAGCAGGCAGTCAATTGCTGCTGCCCGAAGAGCGGAAACGGAGCTCTACGTTCCAAGGATCTATTCAGCAATCGACAGTAATTGGCGGACACTTCTAAATAGATGGACTTTCGAAAATGAAAGGCTCTTTTTCCGGCGTGATTTTGCTGACATTATTACTACTGCTCAAAAAATAGATTCACTTTCAAAGAGCGCAATTCGTGAAACTGATTCTCTGAAAAAGTCATTCACAATCGTTACTAAGGTCAGGCTCGAGTCCTCAGGAAACTCTTTGAGACAGTTTAAAGAAAGATATGGCGAACTGCCTATTCCAAAAAAAATAAGGAATAAGGCTTCTACAGCTGAAATGCTTCATAATGAGGCAACCTCTGCTTATAAGCGCAAAGAATTTCAGGTGGCTTTTAATAAATGTGTTTCATCGGCAAAACTTATTGATGTGGCTGAAAGTGATGCACATTCAATAATGAAAGAGTACTATGGTAAACTTTCTACATGGAGAACCTGGGCGTCAAATGCAATAGCGGCATCAAAAAAAAGGGGCGGTGCCGCAATTGTGGTTGATAAAATGGCTAAGAGGTGCAGACTGTATGTAGGCGGAAAACTAAAAGCTGATTTCAATGCTGAATTAGGTTCTAACTGGATGGGTGATAAAAGGCTGCGAGGAGACAGAGCGACACCGGAAGGCCAGTATCATATAACAATGAAAAAAGGGGCGCGGCAGTCGAAATACTATAAAGCACTTCTTATAAACTATCCTAATGAGGCAGATCGTAAAGAGTTCAAGGCTTCCGGACGCAAAGGTTCAATAGGCCAACTTGGCGGCCTTATCGAAATTCATGGACATGGCGGTAAGGGAGCTAATTGGACTGAAGGCTGTGTAGCTTTACAGAACAATGATATTGACAGACTGTTTGGTATGGTTGCAGTCGGCACACCTGTTGTTATTGTAGGCGCACTTGATGATCCTCCGGAGTATTTGAAATGAGCGATAAAAAGGTAATCTTAATCGGCAGCGCTGCTGTAGGGCTTGTTTTGGCAGTAGCAATGATGATTTTCAGTTACGATATTTGCAGACTTGCAGAACGTATAATAGCAGACAGCAGCAGTATTAAAATTTCAGATAAAAAAATTACCGACGTATCGAAGATAGAAATGAAAAAGCTCCTTGACGCCATATCAGCGTTGGAGAAAAGGCTGGATAAGTTTACGCCGGCAGAACATTATCTTATTATAAATTCGGCCGACAATGTTTTTACGATGAAAAAAGGTAAAAAAGTTGAACGTAAGGGGCTCTGTTCCACCGGCAGTTATGTGATGCTGAAAAGTCATGGAGATCGCGAATGGATTTTCAAAACACCACGCGGTTTGTACAGAATATTGGCAAAAAAAGAGTCGCCTGTCTGGAGCATGCCCGATTGGGCCTTTATCGAAGAGGGAAAACCTGTGCCGCCTCCAGGTGCTCCAGAGAGATATGAACAAGGGGTGTTGGGCGACTACGCTTTATCACTGGGCAATGGTTATATGATTCATGGAACACTATATCAGCGGTTTTTGGGGCTGCCAGTTTCACATGGGTGCATAAGATTAGGAGATGATGATCTTGAGTATGTTTACCAGAATATGCGCATCGGTTCAAAAGTTTATCTCTACTAAGCTTGAACTTTTGAAGTCAGATTTCAGGCTTCGCATAACAGCTATTGCTGTTATTGTTCTGCCAGTTCTGATAGCATTGATTGTTACGGTTTTGCTGCCATTAGGGTTTGAAAAAAAGAGCTCTGCTGCAGATAAGCAATCAGTCAAGGCTCATGGCGATCTCTATTATCCGCTGAAAGCTGACAAAGCCTTTCTCTCTGCACAGCTCGCAATTGCTGCCGGCGATTCAATAGGTCTTATTCTGGATTTGCGTGACAGTCTTGTGAAAATGGCTGTTAAAGGTGTTGTTATTCATGAATGTTCCCTATCAGCTTATACTGTGCTAAGCGGATATTCCGGTATGGTTAAAGATGAATTTACACGGCTGTTATCCGGAAAGCCCTTTAAGCTGAAAAAAGAGAGTGCGACCATTGTCAAACTACCAATAAAAATCAAGAAGGCGCCTAAAGATACGATAGAGGCTCAGGCAAAATCATCTGACGCTCCTGGTCCGTTAGAGAAGAATGATGTTAAAATTCTTTATGAATTCGCAGATGGGATTTCACTGGAAATTGTTCAGAACGAACCTTTTACTTTTGACGATCTGTATTCCAGAGTTGCTTACGGTATGCGCTTAAGAATAAGCAGTCTTAAAGACAAAATAAAATACCTGTATGGTAATGAGGATGAGATTAAGCCGCTTGTGATCCGTATTCATATTCCACAAAATGATGCAATTGCAATATATAGAGCCACACCAGGCTCTCTTAAAATGGCATTCCGCTGGTAATTTGTTAGCTATTTAGTTTTGAATCTTAAGGCAAACAGCTCAAGTGTATGCAGCGATATGCTAATTGTCAATTCGGTGCCATGAACGAGCTCTTTGTAGGTGTATTCGCTTGCAGATAGTTTTCTAATTGCAGAACTTCCAGGTAGTAATATTTCCAATGTGTCGGTTAAAATTGGCATGTTTAAGCTTAGACGCGGGTTATTTAGAGTGTCGACACGGCAGTTCTGGAAGGCTGAGATATACTCTTTGCAGTTGTCCGATTGACGGATTACCGTTCTTATGCTTTGTTCGCCGATAATGCGAACGGGGATACTTTTTTTGTTCAGCCATTCGAAGGCATTGCACCACTGGTGCTGTCTAGGTTCGTTAAGTACAAGCTGCATGCCGTTTCGAGCTTTGTAGAAATCAAAGCAGATTAATACAATTTTACCTTTATCGCCGAGGTCAATTGCAAAGCCGGATGGCCACTCGTTGCCTTCGCTGTCCATAAAGTGGCCAATTGTCTCTGAATCTACAGATGGTGTAATGTTAAAGTAGAGTCCTTCTCCTCCAGTCCATGGCTGAATCGTCTCGCCGGAGAAAGGGCCGGAGAACGGGTGGTTCGCGAAAGTCTCTGATGCGGCGCTTTTTGTGACTGCTGCACTTTCTACGCCAATGTCAATACCCATTTCCAGGAGAGCTGCTGCCGCACTGCCATCAATTAATGCGCCACGTTTTATAGCGCTTTTAATTTCGGCTAGGGATATATTTTTTACACTTTCGCCGGAAAGCAGAGTCGGACCGTTTACGCTGAATGCGATGGGAATAGATAGCTGTGATAATAGTTTAAGAATTGCCGGTTCATCCGGCCATGTCATGTCGAGAGGGCTGAATCCTTCAAAGTGCTGCATTGAACTCATGCCGTTTTCTGGAATGATAGGCTCAACGCCGCACTCCAACCAATTTTCAGGAAAGATGGAGTAGAGAGTTTTGAAACGATCCCGGTTATCTGTCAGAATATCAATATAGGCAGTATCACGTTCAGGAGGCTGGGTATAATGGAATGCATATGACTGAACAGACGGCAGTGCCGAAACTAAAAGACCTTCGTGGAAAGCTTTGTATGCAGTTGTGCCAGTTCGGTAGCGTGTGTGAGGAAAGGTGTCTCCCTCGGCGGCAATTTCTACGTCTGTGTTGTGAAGCCATTTTCTTTGCAGGCGTGTAAGTTCAGTTATCCATGCAGTATTTATTGGATCCGAAGACCAATAGGGTGCACCGATAGTCCGCAGATAAGGTCTAGTGTTACCTGCAAAAGTGGTAAGGAGTTTTTCCATGGACACCCCTTCGGAGCTCCATAGCGTCATTGCTGTGCAGAGTCCAATTCTGGTGTTAGGGTTTACCGAGTGAATACTCTTTTCCATTTGCGAAGCAAAATTATAAAGGGAATCACTGCACACCTGGAGCCAAACTTTTCGTATATCCAGATCCCCTTTTAAAAATGCTCTGTCATATAATTCGAGTGCAGAAAGTTTCTTGCCGTAGGTTTTAGCAAACTGGTCAAGGTGAAGCGCACAAAAACAACCGGTTGCTACCGTGCCGCCGTGCCGGTTGAGACGGAAATCATCATCATAAATTATCAGGGGGAGACCACTACCAGCTAAAAGGGCTGAGGCTTTTTCGTAATACTCAAGAAAATTAGCATCAAGAGGACAGTATGAGCCTTTTGCCGTTTTTCCATCAGACCCTGTTAACGGCTGATATCTTTTATCTTCGCCTGAAAGTGCTCCGCCGTGACCGATAGTGTGCCCCATCCAAAAGCCTGTTTCAATCCCAGTCTCAGCAAAGAATTGAATCTTCTCTATTATTATTTCCGACCAGATTGTGTAGTATTCAAGATCGGGAAAGTCCGGCGAAAAATTGAGATTAGCTGTTCGTTCAGGGTATCTCTCTCTGGTACGCTTTACAATAGTGTCAAAAGGAGCAATTAGAAAAACCCTTTTAGCTCCAGCTGCAGCAGCTTTGTCGCGGTAATATATCCAATCCTTGTCTGAGGCGGGAAGTAATGGTAAAGGTAAGGATATGTTAAACATCGAGTTTTATTCGTTGTCGTATGAAATTAAAGAATGAACATTAATTCCTTTAAGTTTTTCACGCCCTTTTAGGAAAGCAAGTTCAATAACAAATGCAGCAGCATGTACTTCTCCGCCCTGTCGCTCAATCAGCTTTGCCGCAGCCGACATTGTCCCACCGGTTGCAAGCAGATCGTCAACTATGAGTACGTTGTCACCTTTGATTACGGCATCACTGTGCATCTCTATGCTGTCCATGCCATATTCAAGAGAGTAGCTCTCTTTTACAGTTGCAGCAGGAAGTTTTCCCGGTTTACGGATTGGTATGAAGGGCAGATTCATTTCGTAGGCCATTGGCATGCCGAATATAAAGCCCCTGGACTCAATACCAGCTATCTTTGTGATTCCCTTGTTTTTGAAGGGTTCGCACATCCTTT
>JAEUSG010000546.1 GCA_016788315.1 Fibrobacterota bacterium
CCTGTATAAAGAAATGATACATCATATAGAATTCTATTTCTGAAAAGGGTAGTATCTTTAGGCGGATGATATACATAATGAGAATCGCTACTCTCAATTGTGTAGAATCCACGATATAGAGCAACTGAATCGCGCGTTATAATTCGCGCTCCACGGCCATCTGCTGCTGCTGAATCTCCGGCATTACGCAGACTTGTGAGCTCCTCTTCAGAAAGCTCTCCTGCTGCAGGGCTACTGTAATCGTCACTTTCACGCAACCCTGAAAATGTTAAGCTTAATTTTTTATCAAAAAAATCTGCCCTGCCGGAGGCCGCAATTATAGATTTCTGATATTCTGAATCCATGTACTCAAATTCAACCATAATTCGATCGTCTGCAGTAATCAGACAGCGCGGTGTAAAGGTGAGTCTTCCGGAGGTATAATCCATCGTATAATCATTTCCCTCTCCACGCACCTTAAGCCTTCCATTTATGAAAACCCTTTCTGTACCGGATAAAACAACTGGAGCACTTCTGCCCTCAGCATCAACAATGATGTATGGACCCTGTCTCCCTTCCTCGCCTTGAAAAATGTACGAATGAAATTTTCCATCAGAGAGTGCAACGCCCGCGTCTGCTGAATAGCTGCTTCCACGGCTTTCTCCTTTTATTCCCTTTATCTTCTTCTCGTATGAAGCGAATCGGCTTCTGTTATCAGCAAAAACCATATCACCTAATGTCAATCCTCTTCTTCCTGATCGGACTTCAATAAGAATTTTATCTATCTCACGGATTGACTCTGTGCTTCCCTCAGATCTAAACGGCAGATTCTGATCGGCAAGCCTTGCTCTGACCTCTATCCCTTTTGCAATTTCCCCGTAAACAGAAAGGTCCAGTGTCTGATTAACGGCAAGCGCACCGCCTGAACCTACAGTTACGCCCAATGTTTTACTGCCGCCTACAGTCAGCCCTGCACTTTCCTCCTGCAGAGGAATTTCAATATTCACAGAATTCTTTATTACAGCGCTGTCGGCGCTTTCAGGAATCAGCTCTATTTTTCTTTTCCATACTGTTTTCCCTACATGCAGTGACGGCACTCTGTAAGAGACAGCAAGTGTCTCAACATTATTCCGAATGTTAATAAATTTTATCATGTTTACAGGAGTATCCGTGAATCGCCACTCCTCTTTATCAAGAAGTATTCCATTTTTCCTGACAACAACAGAACCATTAATAATCACAGAATCTGGAATTATAAGCGAATCACTCGATGGTTCAAGTGCGAGAGAGAGTTCCTTAGACAGTGAGGGCGTTTCACCGGAAACAAGCGCAACGGCGATAATAATAAATATTAACTTAAGTGCCATTGATTACTTGCTCTGTGTCTTAACTTTATAAACCGCCGCTTCTCTCCGTCCTGAATGAACCACTAAAAGTCTCTCTCTTTCTGCCGAAATAGCGCCCGGCAGAACAGATGCACCATCTACACTTATGTGAAAAGTGTCTATCGGCTGCCCCTCCTTACTGAAACTGATTAAAGCTGAAGTATGCTGATCAGCTACATAAAGAGTTGAATCAATAAAGGCCATGCCATGAGGCGCTGCAAAAATAGAATCACCGAAAACTGCTACGGAGCTTCCAAATCTGTCAAATACATGGATTCTGCCTGTATTCTTGTCGGAGACATAAATATTTCTAAATGCTGCTATTGCTGTAGCTTTGAAATTATGGACAGAGCGTGATGAAGTCTGTCTGAAAAATGGTTCAGCAGTTCCATCCTGTCTGACTGTGAGAATATAGCCCTCAGTCTCATCGGCAACATATAACAGACCCTCCTTGGAGACAGATGCAGCAAACGGATGAAAATGTGAATTACCGGAAACGGCTTCTACATCAAACGAAGAGATCTGAGTTAAATCATCTGACAGCCGGAAAAGTTTTCTGCCATCAGCATCAGCTGCATAAAGTGCAAAACCCCTGCCTCGAGCCAGCCCTGAAGGTCTCTCCATTCTATCTGTACCGTTTCCTGATGCTGAAGAGAGGAGTACTGCTGAAGTATCGTATCTGAAAACCCTGCCAGTGGAAGGTACTGAAATGTAAAAGCCGCCATCTGCTGCAAATGAGATGGCTGAAGGTTCAGAAATAATAACCGATTGTGAGAATGAATATTTTCTGACTAACTCCAATTCACCGCAGAGAAGCTGCGAAACTGAGATCAGCAGAATAATAGTGCGCCACACATTATGTAGCATAATTTTACTTTTTGAGATCGAGTATTAGGAGAGTGACATCATCTTCAACTGGAGCTGTCTGAATATGCTGTTTGAAGTCTCTTAAGACCTCCTCTTTTGCCTCTTCGGCAGAGAGATTCAGCGTATTCTTTACAATTTCAGAAAGCCTTTCCAAACCGTACATTTCGCCGGCAAGGCTCTCTGCTTCTGTCAGACCATCAGTATAAAGAACGATACGGCTGTTGTCCTTTATAGGCAGTTCATTGTCGCCAACCATTGCGCTGTCAAACACGCCGAGAAAGATACCGTCTGCCTTGATTTGTTTCATTTCCTTCGTCGCCCTGTCGGCAATTATAATCGGGTTATGGCCTGCAGAGGCATAAATCATCTTTTTGGAACGAAAATCAAGAACTGTATAAAACATTGTTATGAAGTTATCATTCTTAATGTCACGGGTAAGAACTGTGTTTACTTTATCAAGAGTAATCTTGGCAGAACCGGAATTTGCGTAGGATTTGATAAGTATTTTAGCCATTGACATAATCAGAGCTGCCGAAATACCATGACCGGATACATCGCCTACAAGCAGACAATAGACATCACGTTCTATTTCGAAAAGGTCATAATAATCGCCCCCTACCTTTGTTGCCGGCACATAAGTTGCCGCACAGTCAAAGTGGTCTGTTTTCGGAAAGGTCTGCGGAAGGAGTCCAAGCTGAATAGTCTGTGCCTGTTCAAGATCCCTGTTGATCTTCGCCTGAGCCTCTTTCAGCTCTCTATTTATTTTATTAATCTTAATGTTTATGGTCTTCAGTTCATCATGAGCTTTTTCAAGATTCTCATAACTCTGAAAGTTATCGATAATAATACCGGTTTGATTAGCTAGCGTTGTGAGAATAATCATGTCATCGCTTGTTGCTAGAACTTCAGAGGAAGGCTTATCCATAAACAGTACATAGCTACACTTGAAAAACTCGCACTTGACACAACGCTTTCTTCTGTCATCTTCATCTCGCGGTTTCTGTTTTAATGCAGCACCTTTAACACACCAGCAGCTGAGTGCAGGCATTCCGTGAGCGGGACACTCCTTTTTATCGCACCTGCCATCTTCCCAGCATTTGCCGAAGGATTTAGTTACAATTGGGACAGCTACATACGATTTTGGTTTCCATGCGCGAAGTGGATCATCATCAATAGAGACAGGATCAACCATAATGGGCCGGTTGAGGAATATGGAATCAGCTATCTCACCGCCATCCATAAAGCTTAAGGGAACTCGTACTCCCTTAACTTCACTCTCCTCCAGACCAATCCAGTCGATTGGCTTGAGAATGAAATCATCAGGCTCCACACGGAAAAGAACTATACGCTCATAATTCATTGTTTCGTTGATACCAAGAAGAAGGGTTCTGAAAACAGCCTCCAGATTTGGAGTGGACATCATGATCTTGGTTATCTCGGTTAAGACCGAGGTAGCCATGAGCTGATTCTTCAGTTCTTCATTCTGCTTATTAAGGGCGTAAAAGAGTTCCTCTTCTTCTTTTTCCATTATATACAAGATAATAAAAAAGGACCCTCATTCACCGTAATGAAAGAGAGCCCTTTAATTTTGGCTGGGGTACAAGGATTCGAACCTCGATAACCTGCTCCAGAGGCAGATGTCCTACCATTGGACGATACCCCAAAAAGTGTATAGAATATAAATTCCAACAACGACCGAATCAAATTAACGTTTTTTTTCGCTCCATCCTATGACTTCGCCGTTCTTCATAACCACGGCAACTGGATCCCCTTTTCTATAGAAAAGTATCCTCACATCCCCTGCGCCAAGAATGAAGCCGTCGGTCTCATTATCCGGTTTTTCCCACGATGCGGCCAGTTGTTCACGATTCATTCCAAGGCAGATTGTACCTGCCAAAAGGGCGCTTTTAACCCTTCGAGGCCAGTCCGGATTATTTTTGACGAGTGCCAACCTTCTCTTTTTATCTGCAGATATCTCTTTTTTCAGTTTAGGGGAGTTAAGAGTATCAATTTCCTGTGAAAATGGTTCTATATCAGTTCCAAGGACAAAACCCCCTTTATCGGTGCCTGCTATTTTGACCATATACCAGATTCGATCAAGCGTATCTGTTACAGAACTTCGAATATTCAGTACCACACCCTGCTTTATCATCTCAACTGTTTCAGCGCCATCTGTTGGAAGGGTTTTTATCTCCGCGAGTGACTTTGGAGTGAATTTTATTCCCTCTCCCTTTGCGAACAACAGTGCAGATAAAATCATGATGAAAACTGATAGCTTCATATAATCATCTCCCCTTTTTATTTCTCGGGTGAAAAGTCTGATGAACATCCT
>JAEUSG010000554.1 GCA_016788315.1 Fibrobacterota bacterium
CACGCAGAACGCATTAACGGCTACAATCCTCTTGCCATTATCGACGCTATCAAACGAAAAAAGAAGATTCTTAGCGACGGTTTAGGCCCTGTACTTCTTGACACAGTTACATACCGTGTTTCAGGCCACTCTCCTAGCGATGCAAGCTCTTACCGCAGCAAGGAGGAGATTGACTCCTGGATAGCAGCTGATGCAATTCCTGCCTTCAGAAAGCGCATGGTTGACGGCAAAACTCTCTCTGACAAAGAGGCAGATGCTCTCAAGTCAACAGCAGAGTCCACTGTGTTTGAAATGTTCAAACGCGGTATCGACATGGAAATATCTCCAAGAATTCCTGTGACCAGTGAATTTATCAGTACAGTGATGTTCTCGAATAAAAGAATCGAGAACTGCGACGAAAGCCGCAAACCTGAATTAAATCACCCACTTTCTGAGAACCCAAGAGTAAAGCAGATTGCTGACAAAGCGAGATATGCATTTGATGCAGCAGGAAATGCTGTTCCTAAAATGAAGCAGTACTGCGTTCGTGACGGTCTATTCGAATCTATAATGTACCGCTATGAAAGGGATGCAACACTCACCGCTTTCGGTGAAGAAAACCGCGATTGGGGTGGTGCATTTGCCGTATACCGCGGCATGACTGAGGCACTACCCTACCACCGTCTCTTCAACTCCCCTATCTCTGAAGCCGCTATTGTCGGCGCTGCTGTTGGTTATGCTCTTGAAGGCGGACGTGCAATTTGTGAACTTATGTATTGCGACTTCCTCGGCCGTGCCGGTGATGAAGTATTCAACCAGCTCTCAAAATGGCAGTCGATGTCAGGCGGAATTTTGCGTATGCCCGTTGTTCTGCGAATCTCTGTAGGTGCCAAATATGGTGCACAGCATTCTCAGGACTGGACAGCAATGGTTTCGCATATTCCAGGTCTTAAGGTAGTCTATCCTGTAACTCCATATGATGCCAAGGGACTCATGAACAGCGCTCTTGCTGGAACAGATCCTGTCATCTTCCTCGAAAGTCAGAAGTGCTACGAAACAGGTGAACTTTTTGAGAAGAATGGTGTACCTACAGACTATTATGAAATCCCTATTGGTGAACCATCAATAAAGAAGAGCGGTAAGGATATCACAATTGTTACCCTTGGTCCTACGCTTTACACATCTCTTGCTTCTGCAAAAGTTCTTGAGGAAAAGTATGGCGTAAGTGCTGAACTTGTTGACCTTCGATGCGCAAATCCTCTGAATTACACAAAAGTAATTGAGTCTGTTAAAAAGACAGGTAAAGTAGTCCTTCTAACAGATGCTGCTGAGCGTGGATCGTACATGCACACTGTTGCTTCAAGAATCAGTGAATACTGTTTTGATTATCTCGATTCTGCGCCTGCTGTTGTCGGTTCTCGTAACTGGATTACTCCAGCCGCAGAACTTGAGGCTGCATATTTCCCTCAAATTAGCTGGTTGCTGGATGCTATTCATGAAAGAGTGTTGCCCCTTAAAGGACATACAGTAACTACCAATCAGAGTATCCAGGAACTTAGTAAGAGGGATAAAGAGGGGGTGTAATTACCCTCGAGGAACCGGCTCGTTCTTATTTCGCGATATATATGGGGGGCGCACATAGGCGCCCCCCTTCTGTTTTTTCCTGGAGCGGTCGGCCCATGTGCCGCACCGCGACTATCTCCAAAACTAGATGGAAACGCTAATACTTTCCAAACTCATCAACTGCCTCCCAGAAAATTTTTAAATTCTCTTCAGGGAATGGCATCCCTTGATCCGGTCTGCAAAAGTAACCACCATCTTTTCCCAGTACATTAATTGTCTCTTTGACTTTAGTGCGAATACTATCCCTTGAACCCTTCATAACAAGGTCTGTGCTGACTCCACCCAAGAGAGCAATTTTTCCCATTGTCTTCTCTCTGATTTGCGGCAGGTTGTTTGCAGTAGCCTGTATGGGGTTAAGAATATTTACACCAAGATCAATGAATGTATCGAGCATATGATAGATATTTCCGCAGGAGTGAAAATCGAAAATGACATTATGCGTTTTATACAATTCGAACAAACGACGGTATTCAGGTACTAAGAAATCATTAACAATAGTCGGCCCAAGAAGAGGTCCGGTCTGAGTTCCCAGATCATCGCCAAAATGTATTATTTCAACACCGTAGTTCAGATAATGTTTAGCCATTCCAATCTGGAAGTCCATTATGCGGTGCAGAATCTCTTTTGCATATTCCGGCTCTGTATAGAAATACATCATCATGTTTTCCATCCCGACAAGCATATAGGATTTCTCCCAAAGAGTATCTCTATGTGCTCCTGATAAAAAGAGGTCACCGCCGGGAAATTTTTCTTTAAGAAGAGCCATTTTGCTAACTAATCGCTCATCTTCGGGATCCGGCCACTCATAATTTTTCAGTGCAGATACTTCAGCGAGCGGGTTGCCGCGTGGAAACCCCATTACCCCTTCGTGTTCTTTATGCCAGCGGGTTCCCCATATGTCGTGCCAAACCGTGCCGAGTGGACAGTTATGCCCCTCACCTTTGTAGCTCTCATGATTCATGCCAAGGTAACTAAGACCATATTCGGGCATAGAACCAACTACCTTTTCAGGATGGTCGAAATGGATTATCCGCAGTGCATTTTCTTTATTGGTCATAATGCGTCCTTTGTTTGCTTGTGCATATACAAACAAATATATCGCTTGAAAACGCATTTTGATAGCTATAAACAACCAATAACTATGCAAAACCAAACATTATGATTAGTAAACTACAACTTTTGAAGAAGCCCTATTATTTTTAAGAAGGTAAACTCCCGGTGTGACCTTTTGCCCGGAACCATCTTTTAGATCCCAAACAAAACGGTTATCCATAAAGTTTAATCTGCGTACCATTTTACCGGATAAATCAAAAATCGAAATCTCGTGTTGTCTATTTTTACTGTCGCCAACTTTTATTATCGTAAAACTATTTGCCGGACTTGGAGATGCGTTAATCGATGCAGTTGCAAGACTGGTGTAGCCGACATTCTTTTCTGCTGAAGTCATGTTTTCATGTTTATAAAGAAGCAGAGGCCACTGATAGTTCAGCATAAACGCAATAACTCCATACTCTTTTACAGGTGTGGCGCTTGCCCAGGCAGCCTGGAAATTGGCAATAGGACTTTTCATAAGAGTTGACCATTTATCAGATACAACATCATAAGCATATAGTGAATCCTTCTCCCAGACTATAAATGTTCCGGTGACAGGATCGCAGGTAAAAATCATTGATGAAACATCAAGAATTTTTGGAGCCAGCGCAATAGGTGTAATTTGCAATAAGGTATCCATTTTGTATAGCTGCTTACTGTCTATACCTCCGCCAAGGAGCATAATTTTATGAACAGGATCGTATTCGCCTACATTGTGAATTCCACCCATTGTTCTGCTTCCCAGCAGAGACCACTGTTTTGTATCAAGACGGTATCGTGATATTTTACCTGCATTTGTGTATATAAGGCTGTTAATGTCAGGAAAGTAGTTTAATGCACTGTATGGACCCGAAACCATGTCATTTGGAATAACTTCAACATTCCATGTGTCTTTTGGAATGTCATAAATTGAAAAGCAGTAGGAATTTGTTGACTTTTGAGGATGAGTATTGGGAGTTGGAGTATAGAAGTACATTTTTCCCGAGCCATAAACAGAGGCGATATTGTCATAGCTATGGGTATTGATCTGCCCTGTCGGGTCAAAGTAGGGTTTCAGATTTCCACTGCGCCAGCTGTTTGTTTCAACTTTATAAATTGGGAAACCCCATACCCACGGATGTTGATGAGGAGCACCGATAAAAAGAACCGACTCGCTAATGGGATCCCAGGCAGCATCATTGGCGAAAGGGAAAACACATTCGTTGGTTACCCCTACCCTCATCATACCTACTTCTAGACCAGTAGAACCTGATACTGGACCAAAAGAACGCGGTTTTATTGTAGCAACGGTTTCTGAAAATTTGGAGCAGAAAACATTTGAAATCAGTAATACAGAAATCAAAATCAATATTTTCATAAAAACTCTCCTGTCTTGAGCTTTTTCTCTATGTGGCAAATTATTGTAAGAAGTTCACTATTTGCTGTAACCGATTTTATATCAAATTTTATATGCTGCTTGCCAATCTCAAATTTGCCAGCTACTCCACATTGAATATATGCGGCACTGTCGGTGTTAAATAAGCGTACTATGATTTCTCTATCGCTAACCATTTCAGCTTCAACTTTGAAAACTGAAGCATGAAAAGATATTTCAGAAAAATTATTGGGCTTCAGCCTGATGCAGTCTATAGTCATAATTCTCAGTAATGCCATTTTTATGCCAACTAAATTAACCTTAATTTTGACCTAAAATGGCGATATCTTGATAATTTTGACCTGTAAAACAATTAAGAACGAAATAAAACGTTTGTTTAATGACAGTTTAGAGATATATTTGTCCTATGGAAAATATAAACCTTATCTTGGATCAGCTTCCCCTCGACAATAGAAGTTTATACCTTCTGCACGATAATAATGGAGTGGTTATAAAAGTTCTCTCATATCGGGAAAGTACCTTTAGGTTTATTATAGAAGAGATAGAATCAAATGGCGGATTATCAGCTTTTTTTGATTTCAACAGCTTTAATGTTGCTGATTCTAAAAACACATTAAGCCTTAAGAAGGAATTTGAACACTATACATTTTTCTACCGGATACATACTTCGCTGCCGCAAGCATCATT
>JAEUSG010000555.1 GCA_016788315.1 Fibrobacterota bacterium
GTTATGTATCTGCTTGTCAGAAAAACAAAACTTTTTGCTCTTAAAGGAGGTCTAAAATGAGAAACATTTATTCTATGCTCATAGCTTCAATAGTTATGCTTGTTACAGGAACTCTTATTGCACAGAGTTCTCCCGATGGCCTGACCATTATAAAAAATGTATACAACCGTCCGCAGCCGAAGGATCAGCAGGGAGTTCTTACGATGAGTCTGATCAACTCCAAAAACGAACAAAGGGTGCGTGAAATCAAGCAGTTTATCAGCAATAAAGAGACTGTTGAGAAAAAGCTCATGTTTTTTATATCACCGGCCGATGTCCGCAATACTTCATTTATGAATTGGAGTTATGTAAATACAGGCAAGGATGACGATCAATGGATCTATCTTCCGGCATTAAAAAAGACAAAACGAATTTCCAGCGAAGGAAAGAGTGATTATTTCATGGGCTCTGATTTCACCTATGATGACCTCGGAGATCGCCAGCCGGAGGAGGATGAACATACGCTTGTTCGTGAGGAGCAGATAAACAACATTAATTGCTATGTAGTCAAAAGTACTCCTCGTGATAAAGGATATCTCTACAGTTCAACAGTTTCCTGGATTGATAAAGAGAAGTGGGTTGGTGTAAAAAAAGAGTTTTACGATGAGGATGGCAAACATTTAAAGACATTGACAGTTAAAGAGAGTAAAAAGATGGGTGGATTCTGGATGATTGTAATCTCGGAGATGCACAATGTCCAAAAAAATCATCGTACCAGAATGGAACTTAAGGACATTACTGTGGATCAAGGTATCAGCGACGCGCAATTTTCAGAACGGGCAATGATGAGGGGTATGTAATGAGACAAATAATTGCTATTCTTTTCTTTGCACTTGCTATTGTGCAAGCGGAGCCGCAGATTGGCGGAATGGTTCGCAATTATACAGCTCTGCTAGCTAAGGACAATCCGGAATTTGCCATGCTTCAAAACACCTTTCACCTTACCTTTGAACAGCGTGGAGGAAAAGGTGCTTTATTTGCCGATATTTATGCTTATCAGTATGGAAAAGATGTCGTTCCGGAATTGAATATGAAACAACTCTATGTCGATCTTTCCTTAGAAAAAATTGATTTTCGACTGGGAAGGCAGCAAATTATATGGGGAAAGGCTGATGGTGTATTTATTACTGATGTGGTCTCTCCACGGGATCTGCGAGAATTCCTTTTGCCTGATTTTACGGAAATTCGTCAGGGGATAGATGGTCTTAACAGCAGCTTTTATGTGAGTAACCACACATTTTCACTGGTATTGTCTCCAGCGTTTCGTCCTACAGTTCAGCCCGAACAGGGTTCGATCTGGCGACCAGAACTTTCGATTCCAGGCGGCTCATTCAGACTCGACACATCAATGAAAGATGTTGCTGCTGAATTTGATAATAGTGAAGCATTCTTTCGCTGGTCGGCCATGCTGAGTGCTATTGATTTTGAGCTAGTGGCTGCCTGGATGTGGGATGATGATCCAGCACTACATCTTACGAAATACGGCCATCCAACTTCGACTGGATTTGTGCTTGACTCGGCTGTAGTTACTCCACGCCATCACCGGCTTGGCATGGGAGGTGGGTCGTTCAGCACGACGCACAACGGTTTTGTATTCAAGGGTGAAGCAGGCTATTACAGCCAAAAGAGATTCCGCACTGCCGACCCTGCACTATCTGATGGCATCACCGAAGGCGACTATTTGCACTACATGGCAGGAGTTTCTTATACGCTTCTTGGTGTTGATCTACACACACAGTTTATTCAGA
>JAEUSG010000560.1 GCA_016788315.1 Fibrobacterota bacterium
TCTGCCCCGCCTCTTGCAAAAACAGTTTCGAGCATTGCAGTAAAGGCATCGCCCCATGTCAGCTCTGCTCTCGAATTTCTAAGAGCATCACGCAATCTTCGTATTCTTATATTCCATAATTGTTCACTTATCAGTTCTTCACGCTCAAATGGTGTTCCAGGTTTTGGTGAAAAAGGGGAAACGGAAACATGCAGGAAGCGTCTGCCCTTAAACTCTCGCAGAACCTTTTCCGCCTTCATAATAAGTGAAGCCATTTCGTCAACATCTTCATCTGTTTCAGTCGGCAGCCCCAGCATGAAATAGAGTTTTACAACCTGATATCCAGCTCTTAGGGCAATCCTCAGATTATCGATGATATCAGGTTCTGTTAACCCCTTATTGATAACTGCACGAAGTCTTTCACTGCCCGCTTCCGGTGCAAATGTTATACCGCTGCGTCTTGAAAGATCCATTCTGCTGAATAGATTTTCTGTAGCTTTGTCAATTCTCGTACTGGGAAGCGATATCTGCGCATGAGATTCACGCGCTTCGGAATAACAGCTATCCAGAACATTGGCTAATCCGCTGTAATCAGCGGTAGAAAGAGATAGAAGAGAGATATCACGCCACCCCTCGCCTGCCATGGAACAGCTGATCTGTGAAACAACATCCTCTGCCTGTCTTTCGCGGACAGGGCGATAATGGTAACCAGCAGCACAAAAACGGCAGCCGCGACTACAGCCGCGCATAACTTCTATTGCACTTCGAAGATGAACAGTTTCAATGAGCGGAACTAGTGGTTTTGCAGGATAGTTTTCAGGTTTTAGTTCCGGAATTCTGGCCATCTTAAAATTTACAGATGGATATTCAGGAACAAAAACACCTTCTATGTAGCTTAAGAGTTTTAGTTTTTCCTGCTTTGTTCTGTCGGTGGCAAGTATAGCCATTATTGCGATGATTGTCTCTTCACCGTCGCCTACAACAACCGCATCTGCAATTTCAGATACCGGTAGCGGATTGCAACTTAATGGCCCTCCCATAATAATAAGCGGCTCTGTTTCAGCACGTTTTTTCCTAAGAACTGTTATTCCGGCAAGATCCAATATAACAGGAATATTAGTGTGGTTAAGTTCATACTGCAATGTAAAGCCAACAGCATTAAATTCGGTGAGCGGCGTAAAAGATTCAAGTGAATACAGTGGAATAGCAGCTGTTTCCAGCTGTTTCCTCATATCTGCATCGGGCATATATGCACGTTCTGCACAAAATCTTTTATCAGAATTTACAACATGATACAGTATTGATAATCCGTTATTTGAAGCACCTATCTCATACATGTCCGGATAAATTAGAGCAATTGTCGCTTCAACAGATGAATGCTCTTTACGGACGGAGTTTATCTCTCCGCCGAGGTAGCGCTGCGGCTTAACCACAAATGGAAGAACCGAATCGAGACGCTGCCTGATTTCAGAGGGTGTCATGTATTTCTCGCCTTCTCTTCAAGTTCTTTTATTTTATCGCGTAGTTTTGCCGCACGCTCAAATTCAAGGTCGGCAGCTGCCATATTCATCATGTCTGTAAGTGTTAACAAATCTGTAATAGCTGCAAAATCATCTTTTACCCGACGTTTACCGCGTGCTGGGGCACCAACCGCCATACCATCTTCAATTTTTCTAGTCGTATTAACAGGTGTTATGCCGTGCAGCTTATTATGTTCATCCTGCAGTTTGCGGCGCCGGTCTGTTTCGTCTATCGCTTTTTTCATGGAGTCGGTTATACGATCGGCGTAAAGGATAACCTTTCCTTTGATATTTCGCGAAGCTCTGCCGATAGTTTGAATAAGGGATCTTTCCGAACGGAGAAAACCCTCTTTATCGGCATCCAGTATGGCTACAAGTGACACCTCTGGAATATCAAGACCTTCACGCAACAAATTTATACCGACAAGCACTTCAAATTCAGCTCTTCTGAAAGCACGGATAATTTCTGACCTTTCAAGAGTATCAATATCAGAATGAAGATAACGCACAGGTATATCTGCCTTTGAAAGGTATTGCGTCAAATCCTCTGCCATCTTTTTTGTAAGCGTTGTCACCATTACACGCTCTCCGCAAGAAAGCCTCTCGCGAATCTGTCCTATCAGATGGTCAACCTGATTTTTTACCGGCTGAATTTCAATAATTGGATCAAGCAGACCAGTCGGTCTTACGACCTGTTCGGCAGAAATACCGCCACTCTCCTTCAGTTCATAATCTGCCGGAGTAGCAGAGACAAATAGCGCTCTGTTTACCATCGCCTCAAACTCAGGAAATTTCAGCGGTCTGTTATCAAGAGCGCATGGCAGACGGAATCCATAATCAACCAGCATGTTTTTACGGGAGCGGTCGCCTTTATACATAGCGCCGATCTGCGGAATTGTTACATGAGATTCATCGATAAACATCAGATAATCTGACGGAAAGTAATCAATAAGCGTATAGGGCTTTGAACCAGGGGCGCGACCGTCAAAGACACGTGAATAGTTTTCGATACCGGAGCAGTATCCGATTTCACGAATCATTTCAAGATCGTATGTTGTACGCTGTTGTAGGCGCTGCGCTTCAACGAGCTTGTTTTGTGTATGCAGTTCAA
>JAEUSG010000570.1 GCA_016788315.1 Fibrobacterota bacterium
TTTATGTAACGGTATTATTGCGTCCAACGAAGAGCGTCCCGTCAGGATATTAGATGAGGTACGTGCTGAGGGGTTCATGCTGAGCCCAGGCGTCAGTCTATCTTCTGCTGCAGTCATCAGCAACTGTTATATTGGTGAGGATTTGGAAATAACATCAACTGAGTTGCATAACGGATTTATCCTGGACTTGACAGATATGTTAGATTTTAACGGATCAAGCCGAAACGGTAGATATGGGAAATCGGTTTAAATATCCTCGAAAGGTTTAAGGAAATTGGTTCAGTAAAACCGCTTGGTTCATAATCTGAATGGCTTCTTCACCTGTATAACCTATACCGGTTCGACCGTCCCTTAAGCTGTAACAATTTGATAATTGGCTAGGGTTTGTGTTGTCTGAATTGGTTGCCAGCCATCCTTCATAATACCACCGATTATCCGAAAGCTCCGGTTTGGCGCATTTGCATAGGTATGAACCACGTGCCCACCAGAAATTGAACCAAATGTAACCGATCTGAGAAGGGATATATCCCGCTCTTGTAATTTCAGAACGACTTTCAAAAACATTCCTGATAGATTTCCATGGTTCAACGACCTCTTGGAAGAGCACTCGTTCGGCGAAATCTCTCCTTTCACCTTCGTGAGACATCCCTTTTGTGTGAAAATACAGGAAAAGGGCTTCTGATTCCATGCGTGCTCTATTCCATATAAGATCAATGGCGTGGAACTCAAATAAGTTCTCGGTGGTACTTCTTATCATTGCTGATGGAGAGGCTATTTTAATCACTTGCTCGCATAGAGGAATCAGGTTGGCTGGGCCACAGATTTGAACAAGGAGCTCTGCTTCGTCAAGTATTTGAGTTGCTTTCAGCTGGTTTAACTGAGAGGTTACTAATTGATACCATTTTTTCTTAGGATTAATATAAACGTAATAAACGATGACAATCTTCATTTGTTTTATAATATAGTCGTACGAGCTCTTTCCACTCAAGAAGAATCAGTCATTTTTGAGTATTTGTATTTACTTTCTTCATTAATCCTCATTGTGTCATTGTTAAACAAACTGACACAAATAATTTAGTCGATTTATAATAGAAAGACCTTATAGCATAACGCACAGGTGGTGTCATGCATTGCAAATGCTGCTACTTTAAAAGTGAACAGGCAGTCTTCAGAACTGTTTCTACATGTCCTTCGACTTTCACTTTGTCCCAGATTTCAGCAATCACACCTTTGGGATCAATTAGGAATGTTGTCCTTACAACACCCATATATTCCTTGCCGTAATTCTTTTTAAGCTGCCACACGCCGTAAGCCTCTAGAGCCTTGTGATCCGGATCTGCGAGTAGCTCAACTTTAAGATTCTGCTTTGATATGAAACCAGCATGTGACTGTTCATCATCCGGGCTTACTCCGACAATTACAACATTGTTCATTTTAAAATCACCAATCATTTCAGAGAAGTCTATTGCTTCCTGAGTACAGCCGGGAGTGTTGTCTTTGGGGTAGAAATAGAGTACCAGCGTCTTGCCTTTAAAGTCGGCAAGGGTGACTTTTTTGCCTTCGCTATTTTTAAGGGAGAAATCAGGCGCTTTCATTCCCTTTTCAAGTTTTGTTTCCATATGATCAATATAGTAAATGGTTCGACATATTGAACGGATGGATTTTTTTTAGCAGTCTTTGTGTTCCTCTCAATTGCTATGGAACACCATTTCTTCGTATTTTCAGACAGTATTTTTCACAACTTGAAATGGAGTATTTATGGCAGCTCAAAACCGAAAAGCGTGGTTCCAGTGTGTTAACGAAGCATGCAAAGCACGATATGAACTTGATGAAATTGTCTACGAATGCAACAAGTGCAGCAGTCTTCTTGAGGTAGTACACGATACAGCAGCCCTGAAGAGCGAACACAGTCCAGGCGCATGGCTTAAACTTTTCGAACGCAGATGGAAGAGCACAGAATATCCATACGGCTCCGGAATCTGGGGCAAAAAGGAGTGGATTCTTCCCGATATCGATAACGAACATATTGTAAGCTTGTATGAAGGCGACTCCAATCTCTGCTTTGTAAAGCGTTACGGTGAAGCGCTCGGTGTGCCGAATCTTTATCTGAAAATGTGCGGTAACAGCCACACCGGATCATTCAAGGATCTCGGTATGACGGTTCTTGTGTCGCAGGTTAACAGCATGATAAAGAAGGGGGCTAAAATAAAGGCAGTTGCCTGCGCCTCCACCGGTGATACTTCAGCAGCCCTTTCGGCATACTGCGCTGTTGCCGGAATACCATCAATCGTATTGCTTCCAAAGGGAAAAATATCGCTGGCTCAGCTTGTTCAGCCCATATCAAACGGCTCGATAGTACTATCCCTTGAAACAGACTTTGACGGCTGTATGAAGGTTGTTCAGCAGATCAGCAAAAGACCTGAATTCTACCTCGCAAACTCGATGAACTCTCTTCGTGTTGAAGGGCAGAAAAGCATTAGTATTGAGATCGTTCAGCAGATGGACTGGGAAGTGCCTGACTTTGTGGTAATCCCCGGCGGTAATCTCGGAAATGTATCTGCACTTGGTAAAGGTTTTGATATGCTCATTGAAATGGGACTCATTAAAAAGAAGCCCCGCATAGTTCTTGCGCAGGCAGAAAAGGCCAATCCGTTATATCAGTCCTATCTTAAGGGCTACAAAGAATTTGAGCCTATTCAGGCCGGCAAAACTCTTGCCTCGGCAATTCAGATCGGCAACCCTGTATCGGTAAACAAGGCTATAAAGGTGCTGAAATCATACGACGGTATTGTAGAGCAGGCCAGCGAAAATGAGCTCGCACATGCATGCGCAGAGGCAGATTCATTCGGCTTCTTTACATGCCCCCACACGGGCGTAGCGCTGGCAGCTTTAAAGAAGCTCATAGCAAAAGGTGTTATCGGTAAGCAGCATAAGGTCGTTGTTATCTCAACGGCTCATGGCTTAAAATTCAGCGATTTCAAGGTGAAGTATCATGAGAAGGCGCTTGAAAATGTTGAGTCGCTGCTTGCAAATCCGCCTGCAACCCTGCCTCCAGATGTCGATGCAATTCTTGAACTGCTTGATAAAAAGGTCAAATGATAGCGGCCAACAACATATCAAAGCAGTTCGGTGAGCAGATACTTTTTGAAAAGGCCACTTTCACTCTCGGAGAGGGTGAAAGGATAGGTCTTGTCGGACGCAACGGCCACGGCAAATCAACCCTCTTCCGTCTGATAACAGGTGAGGAGCAGCCCGACGAAGGGGTTCTTCAAATACCGCGCGGATATACGATTGGTTTCCTTAAGCAGGAATTCAAACTCTCTCAGCCGACAGTGCTGGCTGAAGCCTGCATGGGTTTGCCGGATGAACGCCGTCATGAGGATTGGGAGGCCAAGAAGATCCTTGCCGGTCTCGGCTTTGCAGAGGATGACTTCGAAAAATCGCCAGCCCTCTTTTCGGGCGGGTATCAGATCAGAATCAATCTCGCCAAAGTTCTGCTGTCCGATCCCCATCTTCTCCTTCTTGATGAGCCTACGAACTTTCTTGACGTTGTCTCAATCCGCTGGCTGGAGCGGTATCTTATCGGCTGGCAGAATGAACTTATGGTCATCAGCCACGATCGAAATTTTATGGATAAGGTTACAACCCATATCATGGGTATTCACCGTACTAAAATCCGCAAATATAAAGGCAGAACGCACGCTTACTATGAACAGATTTCGATGGAGGAGGAGGTTCACGAAAAGCAGCGGGTGAATCAGGAAAAACGGTCAAAACAGATGGAGCTGTTTATCAGCCGTTTCCGCGCCAAGGCACGTCTGGCAAATATGGTTCAGTCCCGCATCAAGGCACTTGAGAAGCAGGTAACACTCGCTAAACTTGATTCAATTTCCTCTCTCTCATTTGATTTCCGATATCAACCCACCGATGCTAAATATATGCTCGATGCGAGAGCTTTGAAGTTTTCCTATGGACCGGATCTGCCGTTACTGATCAACAACCTCGACCTTGTAATTGAGCCCGGGGACAGAATCGGAATAATCGGTAAAAACGGGAAAGGCAAAACAACGCTTCTGAAATTACTGGCAGGCAAACTGAAACCTGTTAACGGTACTGTAACTATACACCCGCAGATACGAACCTCCTACTTCGAACAGGCGAATACTGCTGAATTGCATAATGACGCAACAGTTGAAGATGAAATAATGGCTGCGATGGCTGAACCTGAACGCAAAAAGGCTCGTGATATATGCGGTTCTATGATGTTTACCGGCGATTCTGCGCTTAAGAAAATAGCCGTGTTGTCCGGTGGCGAAAAATGCAGAGTTCTGATTGGCCGGATGCTCGTACATCCATCTAATCTGCTGCTGCTTGATGAGCCTACACACCATCTTGACCTTGAAGCTACAGAATCATTGATGGAGGCTATTGGAGAATATGAGGGTGCCTGTGCTATTGTAACTCACAATGAGAGAATTCTCGAAACAGTCATAAACAAACTGATTGTCTTTCAGGGTGGAGGTGCTTTTGTATTTGACGGCCCTTATGCCCAATTTCTCGAAGAGATTGGATGGGAAGAGGTAGAAGATGGCGGACCATCTTCAAGAAGGGATTCTGCCTCCTCTGAAAAAGGGGGTGGCCAGAACAAAAAAGAGCAGCGTAAACAAAGGGCGGATCTGAATGCTAAAAAAGCTTCAGTATTAGGCCCATTAAAGAAAAAGATGGAAGAGTGCGAGAAGGAAATTGGCCGGCTGGAAAAGCTGATTGATGATGAAATGAAGGCGCTTCTTGAGGCCTCTCAGAAAAATGAAGTGGCTAAAATGGTTGAGCTATCAACCTCTACAGAACGAAACCGGAAGTTGATAGAAACGCTCTATGATGAGCTATGTTCTGCAGACGAACAATATAATCAGGAAAAATCAAAATTCGATTCGATAGAGGGCTGAAATATTGTATATTCTTTAACTATGCATAAGCATGATGATATCGAATATATAAAGAAGTCCATTAGAGAATACGCGCAGTCCACTGAATCTATTGAGGTTGCAGACACTACGGATAGCGCCGGCAACCCGTGTCTTGAATGGCGTACTGTTATTATCCTCGAGATGTTCGGGGCAAAAGCCCGACATGGAAAAGAGGAAAGATTAAGCCGTCAGCAGGTACCTGTCCAGTTTGACGTATCCTTCGATAAGGCACAAAAACATATACTCGTCTTCATACAATGGGGCAGGATTGAACCTTCAGTTTGGTACGAATCTGAACAGGAGGTAAGGACAGAGTTGTCAAAAGAGGGCAACATAATTCTGCGTTACCATGAAGATCGTGAGGTTATGGAACTTTGCGTTGTTTATCCATTTCATGAATTTGACTTTGCCTTCGTTTACGAAGAAATTGTCTCCATATTCGGCATGATTAACGGGTACCTTTTCCGTAAATCCAACAATGTCTGACAGCATGGTTTAAATCATGGCTGCAGAAGAACTCAGAATTACAACACTTAAAGGGCTTGTTCCATTTCTTAAAAGGGAATGCGAAGAGCTTGGTTTTCCCACTGTTTCAGAAACTCAAAACAGTATTACTGTTTTAGGTGCTTTCAATGATGCTGTTTGGCTGAATCTGAATCTCAGAACAGCCTTTCATGTTCTATATCCTCTGAAGCGATTTGAATGTAACCATCCTGATGACCTGTACAAAGCAGTTCTTGATTTTCCCTGGGAAGAGTGGCTTTCCCCTACAGGTAATATCTCAATAACATCAACAGTAAATCATCCGACTATAACAGACAGCCGATACCCGAATCTTCGTGTCAAAGATGCTATTGCAGACAGAATGCGTGATAAAACCGGTTCCCGTCCGAACTCCGGACCGGAAGCTACTGGCGCTGTAATCCGTCTATTCTGGAAGGATACGGAAGCTACTCTATTTATAGATACATCAGGCGAACCACTTTCCAGACGTGGGTACAGAATAAATCCCTATGCC